>JAOTZA010000156.1 GCA_029861655.1 Acidobacteriota bacterium
GAGAGGGTTGTGTTCTCCACCCCGGGGCGTGGCTGCGGGATGCGGTACTGGGAGATCGTGTCGTGGTCGAGCCCTACTCTGTGGTGGATGGCGCCGAGATCGGATCCGAGGCGAAGGTGGGGCCGTTCGCTCGGCTTCGTCCGGGTGCGGTCATCGGCGAGGCCGGCAAGATCGGCAACTTTGTCGAGATCAAGAACTCGCGGCTCGAGCGGGGAGTCAAGGCCGGGCATTTGGCGTATCTCGGAGACGCTGAGATTGGTGCGGGCGCCAACATCGGGGCTGGGACCGTGACATGCAATTACGATGGCGAGAGCAAACACCGCACGGCGATCGGTTCCGGAGCGTTTGTCGGCAGCGATACGATGTTGGTGGCGCCGGTTCGCGTGGGTGAGGACGCGGTCACCGCCGCGGGGTCGGTCATTACGGGCGATGTGCCGGATGGCGCTCTCGGAGTCGGCCGTGTACGGCAGCGAAACATCGACAACTGGGTCGAACGTAAGAAAAAGGGCAAGAAGAAACTCTGATGTGCGGCATCGTGGGCTATCTGGGAGCGCGGTCGCCTGTGCCACTGCTCGTGGACGGGCTCCGGAGGCTGGAGTACAGGGGCTACGATTCGGCGGGGATCGTGGTGCCGGTCAACGGCCGGCTCGAGATCGTCAAGGCAGAGGGCAAACTCGATCGGTTGGTCGAGGTGCTTCAGGGAAGAGAGCTCGCCGGCGTTTATGGGCTGGGGCACACACGCTGGGCTACACATGGGATCCCGTCGCAACGCAACGCGCACCCTCTTCTCGACGCCAAAGGCCGCCTGGCTGTCATCCACAATGGCATCATCGAAAACTTTGTGTCACTCAAGAAGCGGCTCGCCGGTGAGGGGTGGGATTTTGTGTCGGATACCGACACCGAGGTGATCGCGAACTTGGTGAGCTCGCATTTCGACGGCGATCTGCGAGTGGCCGTAGAGCGGACAGTCGCCGAGCTCGAAGGCATGTACGCGTTTGCGGTTCTGGCCCTAGAGTCGAGCGAGCCTGAGATCGTGGGTGCCCGCAGCGGGCCACCGCTTGTTTTGGGGCGGGGCGACGGGGAGCAGTTTCTGGCCTCGGACCCCACCGCGCTGTTGGCACACACTCGAGAAGTGGTCTTTTTGGAGAATGGAGATCTGGCCCGGTTGACCGCGGGTGGCTACGAAGTCTGGAACAGCTCGGGCGAGCCCGTCGAGCGTCCGATCGTGCGACTGAACTGGGATCCGGTTCAGTCGGAGAAGGGTGGATTCAAGCACTTCATGCTCAAGGAGATCCACGATCAGCCGCAGGCGCTCCAGGACACGTTTGCGGGACGAGTCGATTTCGAGAGTGGTGAGGTCGGTTTTGACGCGCTGGAGCTGACGTCTCAGGAGGTGGCGGCGATAGACCGCATTCATTTGCTGGCTTGCGGAACGTCCTGGCACGCGGCGCTGGTCGGCAAGTTCATGCTCGAGGAGTTGACCGGGATTCCGGTCGAGGTGGACTACGGCTCCGAGTATCGTTATCGCGACCCTTTGGTTCGCGAGGGCGATCTGGCCGTGGGAATCTCGCAATCGGGCGAGACCGCCGACACCATCTCGGCGATGGAAGCGGCCGCCCAGAGGGGTGCGAAGCTGGCGGCCATCTGCAATGTTGTGGGCAGTCAGGTCACTCGGCTCGCCGACGGAGTTCTTTATACCCACGCCGGCCCCGAGATCGGTGTCGCGTCGACCAAAGCCTTTACGACGCAATTGGTCGCGCTCTACATGCTGGGTCTATATCTACGGCAACGGTTGGGACGTCCGGTGGAGAATGCGCTTCTGGCGGATCTTGCGCATCTACCCCAGGCGGTCGCGGGGGTCGTGGCAGGGGAGCGGGACTTCGAAGAGCTGGCGGGCCATTTTTTTGAGGCGTCGGACTTCCTTTACATCGGCCGTGGTGCCAACTACCCGATCGCGCTCGAGGGAGCCCTAAAGCTCAAGGAGATTTCCTACATTCACGCCGAGGGTTACCCCGCCGGTGAGATGAAGCACGGGCCGATAGCCCTGATCGACAAGTCCCTGCCCGTTGTAGCCATTGCAACCGGTGAACGGGTGTTCGACAAGGTCCTGAGCAACATGCAGGAAGTGCGAGCACGCGATGGCATCGTGCTGGCGGTGACCGACCGCGATGCCGAAGCGCTCGGCGGTGGAGCTGATCATGTGATTCGGGTGCCTCGGGTCTCTGAGCTCCTGCAGCCGATCATCAACGTCGTGCCGTTGCAACTCTTCGCCTATTTCGTCGCGGTGCGCCGGGGCGCTGACGTGGACCAACCGCGCAATCTCGCTAAGAGCGTGACGGTCGAGTAGCTTGGATCTCGAGAACGAGCTCAACGAGCAACAGCTCGCCGCGGTGACCCACGGGGAGGGGCCGCAGCTCGTGCTGGCGGGTGCGGGGTCCGGAAAGACCCGGGTCATCACCTACAGGGTCGCCTGGCTGGTGCAAAAGCTGGGCGTCGATCCGTCGTCAATCGTTGCGGTTACCTTCACCAACAAGGCGGCGGGCGAAATGCGGGACCGCATCGAGCGCCTTGTGGGGATCTATCCACTAACGACTTTTGTCGGTACCTTTCACCGGTTCTCGCTGGACCTTCTACGCCGTTATGGCGACCGCGTAGGGATCTCACCTGACTTCATCATTTTCGACCGCGATGACCAGATCTCGCTGGTCAAGAAGTCTCTGGCAGCTGAAGGACTGGCCGAGACGTCCTACCCGCCGCGGGCGGTGCTGGCTTCGATCGGAGCTGCGAAAAACATGTTGCTGGCACCGGAGGCTTTCGAGCGGCAGGCCTCGAACTTCTACGACCAGAAGATCGCGCTGGTCTATCGTCACTACCAGGGCCTCCTCAAAAAGGGGATGGGGGTCGATTTCGACGACATGCTGCGGCTGGCGGTTCGTCTGCTTCTCGACGACGAGAGTTTGCGCGAGCGTCTCCGCAGCCGGATCCACTACCTTCTCGTCGACGAGTTCCAGGACACCAACCACGCCCAGATGAAGCTCATCCAGACCCTGGCCGGAGAGGGAGGAAACCTGACTGCCGTCGGTGACGAGGACCAGGGAATCTACCGATGGCGGGGTGCCGATCTCGACAACGTGCTCGAGTTCGAGAGCTTCTTTCCCGGCGCCGAGGTTCGCAAGCTCGAGCGCAACTACCGTTCGAGTCAGAACATCCTTTCGGCCGCAGAGGGTCTGGTGGCACACAACCAAAAGAGGCGGGGCAAGCGGCTGTGGACCCAAGCCGGTGCTGGCGACCCGGTCGAGCTCTACCGAGCTCGCGACGAGCTGGACGAGGCGCGGTGGATCGTCAACACGATGCGGCAGCTTCACCCGGAACACAAGTGGAGCGACATGGCGGTGCTGGTACGCACCAACGCGCAAACGCGGGCGCTCGAGGAACGTCTTCTGCAGGAAAAGGTGCCCTACATCCTGGTCGGGGGTGTCCGGTTCTACGAGAGGGCGGAGGTCAAGGATCTCGTTGCCTATCTGAGAGTGCTGCGCAACCCGCGTGACGACTACTCGCTTTTGCGGATTCTCAATCGGCCGCCCCGAGGTATAGGCAAGGCCACCCGGGAGCTGTTGGCGCAAAAGATTGAGGCGGTCAAGCAGCCGATTTGGGACGGCTTGCTCCATGTCGAGCCAAGCGCCTACCCAAAACGTGGTGGCCAGGCGCTGGTCCAATTCCGGGATCTGATCCTCGACCTACAGCAGGCGATGGAAGAGTTGCCATTACCGGCGCTTCTGGATCGTCTGCTCGACAGCACGAATTTCGCCGAGCAGTATCAGAAGAAAGAAAACGCCGAGTCGCAGGCCAAGCTCGAAAACATTCGGGAGTTTCTGACCGCGGCGCAGGAGTTCACTGAAGAACGCTCGGGCCAGGAGGACACCGACGTCCTGACCGCCTTTCTGGACCATGCCTCGCTGGTGGCCGACATCGATCAGTGGAATCAGGAGCGTGGGGTGTCGCTGATGACGCTTCACACGGCCAAGGGGCTCGAGTTTCTGGTCGTGACGGTCGCCGGTCTCGAAGACGGGCTGCTGCCGCACTTCAACTCGCAGGGAGTGCCCGAAGGGCTCGAGGAGGAGCGGCGACTGCTCTATGTCGGCATGACCCGTGCCGAGAAGAAGCTGTTCCTGAGTGCTTGCCGCCGCCGCCGAATCGCCGGCCGCTACCAGGACCAGGAGCCCTCGAGGTTTCTCGACGAAATCCCTCCCGAGTGTGTGGAAACCACCAACAGCCCCGAGCTTTTTGCAGATTCCCGAGGTGCCGGTGTGAGGTCGTTCTTCGGTCGTCCTCGGCCTGCGGGTCCTTTTGCCGTCGAGCCGAGCCAGGCCGAGGGTGACGGCGAGGTCGGAAGAGGCCGTCGCGTGCGCCACCCGGTGCTCGGCGACGGAGTCGTCGTTGCGACCGAGGGAGAGGGCGAGGCCTCGAAGCTAACGGTCTATTTCGACCGTGTCGGCAAGCGCAAGCTGATCGTCAAGTACGCCGGGCTCGAATACCTGTAGCGGTCGACCTCCGTGTCGACCGACTCTGAAGACCTGTAGCGGTCGACCTCTGTGTCGACCGACCCTGAATACCTGGCAAAGGTCGGCCGACCGCCACCTACACACCCAATCGGGTGTTCAACCGGGCTGCCGGCGAGGCGGCCGCCCGTCTACCGCCCGAGAAAGTCTCGCCGCAGGATCGCGTAGAGGTAGTTGTCGACCCTCTGGCCGTCGAGCACGAAGTAGTCCCGCAGCCGGCCTTCGCGCTGGAAACCGAGCCGCTCCAACACCTTGTAGGAGCCCTCGTTCTGGATGGCGCAGCGTGCCTCGATCCGGCGTAGGCTAGTGCGTGAATAGAGATCCCGCAACACAATGGCGAGCGCCTGCGGCATCAACCCCTGTCGTTGGAAGGGGGTTGACAGGGCATAGCCGATCTCGGCAAGGCCGTGAGTCCAATTGGTGATCACCAAAGTGATCCAGCCGGCCGCCTGGGCATCGACAAGGACGACCCACTGGTACTTGTCGCCACGATCTCTGTAAAGGTCGCCGACCTGTTGGTGGGAGAGCTCGGCGAAGAGCTGGGCGACGGACGACTCGTTGAGAGGCTGATGGCGCCGCACCTCGGGCTCGCGGCGCCAGCGGTCGAGGAGCACTGAGTCACCGGGTTGAACCGGCCTCACCGAGACGGCGCGGGGTCGAGGCTTGGGTTCCGGCTGCATCGAGAGGTGACTCTAACAGGGGCTCGGCCGGCTCTCGCGATTGCCCGCGCGCGGGTCTCCTCGCTCCGCTGCGAGGCTTATGCGATCCAGCGGACTTACCGAAGACTCGTCTCGGGCGATTCGCGCGTCTCCTCGCTCCATTGAAGCGGCCGGCGACCCTGCCGGCCGAGTTCGTCGTGCTCGTTGCTGAGTGCCGTTGCAAAGAGGCCGCTGTGGTGCGGCGAATCGCTTTTCCTCTTCTCGCCTTCGCTCGCCACGCTGAATCCTCGCAACGCCTCCAAGTCTCCGCTCGCGCGACCCGCGCGCCTGCTCTGTATCGCGAGCGCCTACTTGAATAAGCACTCGGAGGCTCGCTGGCAAGCGTCAAT
This sequence comes from Acidobacteriota bacterium, assembly GCA_029861655.1. Taxonomy (GTDB): domain Bacteria; phylum Acidobacteriota; class Thermoanaerobaculia; order Multivoradales; family JAHEKO01; genus JAOTZA01. The sequence goes on from JAOTZA010000156.1 coordinate 5,608, forward strand.
TGCAGCCCGGTCAAGTGCCCAGCCGGAACGTTGTGAGCCCGCGAGCACAAGAGAAACCTAGAAGGCCGGGTCAGGTCCGCGCGGGCGAACACCGAGGCGCGAGCAAACTCGTCCAAGGCTGAGTAGCGAGCGCCGTTTCCGGCAGGGCGGTTGACTGGGTTGCCGCAAGCCGGCCGGGGTGCGTACTTCTAGTTTCGTAAAATCCGTTGTCAGCTGGGCGCGGGCTCGGTGGGGCGCCAGCGGCTCCAGCTCGCCGAGAACATCGACAACAGGTACATGTAGCAGAACCCCTGGAGAAACAGATAGAGAAACGGTAGCGACATCCACATCCCCATCTTGAGCGCCAGAACAAACGCGCAGACGAACCAGGCGGCCAGGATCCCCTCGAGCACCGTCGAGAGATCGGCCCGCACCCGGTACTTCTTTCCGAACCAGCGGTCACCCTCGCCCTCGATTCGGTACTTGGGCGTGCGCTCGAAGACACCGACCTCCTTGCCCAAGCCCTGGATCACCGCCCGTGAGTTGTTGATCGCCAGGCCGATCCCCAATCCCATGAGCGGCGCCAGGTGCCGAAGCCCGCGTCCGAGTCCACGTCCGGCGGCGAGCTGGCTGGCGAGATAGAAGAGCAGTACCGAGACCGTGGCGCAAAGAAACAGTGGCAGATCGATGGTCAGCAGACTCCACATCTCGGTACCGCGGCGGACTGTCATGGCCGGGAAGATGAGAAGCGATAGCCCCACCATCATCAGATAGCTGATGTTGTTGGTCAGGTGGATGAGGGCCTCGAACTTGACCTTCCACGGCAGTGAGGTGCGCAGGATCGTCGGCAGGAGCTTGCGCCCGGTCTGGATCGAGCCCTTGGCCCAGCGGAACTGCTGCCGCTTGAACGCGTTGACTTCCACTGGAAGCTCGGCCGGCACCTTGAGATGGGGGAGGAAGAGAAACCTCCAACCGGCGAGCTGGGCCCGGTAGGAGAGGTCGAGATCCTCGGTCAGCGTATCGTGCTGCCAGCCGCCGGCGTCCTCGATGGCCTGGCGCCGCCACATCCCGGCGGTACCGTTGAAGTTGAAGAAACGACCGGAGCGGTTGCGCGCCGCATGTTCGATCAGAAAGTGTCCGTCCAGGAACACGGCCTGGATCCGGGTCAGCAGCGAATAGTCGCGGTTGATGTGATCCCAGCAGGCCTGGACCATTCCAAGACCGGCGCCCGATTCCGGATCGGTGAAGTAAGGCACGATGCGTTTGAGATAGTCGGCCCTCGGTACGAAGTCGGCATCGAAAACAGTCAGGAAATCGCCGCAAGCGTTCTTCATCCCGGCCTCGAGGGCACCGGCCTTGAAGCCGGTGCGGTCGGACCGGTGGAGATGCTCGATCGAGAAGCCTCGAGAACGGTATTCGGCGACCGTGGCGGCCACGATTTCACGGGTCTCGTCGGTCGAGTCGTCCAACACCTGGACGTGCAAGTGCTCGCGCGGATAGTCGAGCTGGCAAACCGAGCGGATCAGCCGGTCGGCGACGTACATTTCGTTGAAAAGCGGCAGCTGGACGGTGACATCGGGCCACTCCGTCGGCGCCTCGGGCTCCGGGGTATTCGAGCGTCGTGTGCGATAGTAGAGAAGCAGCAGCTGCAGACGGTGGCCGCCAAAGAGCGCCAACAACCCGAGAATCAGGTAGTACGTCAGAAGGGTAGCTTGGCCGAAGATTTGTTCCATTGCGATCTATGACGCCGTCAGCTCGTCGCGTTGCCGTGGCGGCGGCTCCGCTTTTTGTCGCTCAAGCGGGTCTGCTGGCGACTTTCGACCTCGCGAGCCACCCGCACGCGACCATCGCCTGGCTGGCGGTCGGCTTTCTCGGGCTGGCTTGGGCGGCGGCGAGGATAGCAGACCGGCAGCGAACTGGGTCGGCGGCGATTCTGATCGTCGCGGCAGCCCTGAGACTGATGGCCCTGCCGTTGCCGGCTTCGCTGTCGGATGACATCTTTCGCTACATCTGGGACGGTAGGGTCGCGGGAGCGGGTTCCAACCCCTATCTTCTGGCTCCCGAGGACGCTGAGCTCGAGCCTTTGCGCGACGATCTCTACGAACGCTTGCCTCATCGG
>JAOTZA010000157.1 GCA_029861655.1 Acidobacteriota bacterium
GATTACCAGGTTGATAGGCGGGATGTGTAAGCGCTGCAAGGCGTTAAGCTAACCCGTACTAATAGCCCGTTTGGCTTGACCATTTATTTTGATTTGTTTGCGACGGATTCTTTCGTCGATGACCCGGTTCGGCCGGCACGGAGGCCGGCCGCTACAGGTGCTCCTGCGCTTTGTAGTGGTCGATGTCCGTGTCGACCAAGGCTCTTTATAAGCAAGTTTTTCCGGTGGCAATGGCGAGGGGGAAACACCCGTTCCCATTCCGAACACGGCAGTTAAGCCCCTCAGCGCCGATGGTACTGCACTGGCAACGGTGTGGGAGAGTAGGTCGCCGCCGGGAGTTATTCCGAGGACCCGTGATGTCGCAAGACGTCGCGGGTTTTTTTCTGGCCTGGCTCCGAAACCTGGAGGCCTCTGATTCTTGCGGGCATTTCTTGCGGTAGCCTCGGTCTATGATCGCGCCGCCGAAGGTGTCGCTGGATGCCGGAGCCGCAGAGCTTCGACTCGAATTCGACGATCACGCGGCGCTGGCCGAGTTTGCCGAGTCGGTGATCGAGGATGGGGGCTTCATGGCGCCACTCGATAGGCAGCTCAAGCAGCATCATGCGGTTCGCGTTCATCTAGCTCTACCCGATGGCTCCGACTTCCCCCTCGAGGCCGAGGTGGCGCAGATCTTCGACAGCGTCACCGCACACGTCGTCACCGCCTTCGTGCTTTCGGGTTGGGGTGAGGAGGACGCCGAGAAGCTGCGTGACGCGGTCGGCGGGACCGCGCGAGGAAATGGTGAACCCGCCGCTGCCGTTGAGTTGCAGAGCGACGAGCCGGACATGGGAGAGATCCGCGGAACCTCCCGCGTTCACGACATCCGTTCCATGAATGTCAACCAGAAGACGATGCTCGCCCGGCAGGCTGGGCGCTCCGAACGACAGATCCTGTTGCGCGAGACGTCGCCGCAGGTGGCCATGGCACTGTTGACCAACCCTCGACTCCAGAGCAAGGACGTGGTGCGGCTCGTCAAGTCGACCCACGCGACGGCGGCGACCCTCCAACGCATCGCGGAAGATGCTCGCTGGGGCAAGAATCAAGAAATCCTGGCGAACGTGGCTCGAAACCCCAAGACGCCACCGCCCCTGGCCACCCGGCTCATGGATCGCCTGCGGACGGCCGACCTCCGCATGATGGCGAAGATGTCGTCCGGCATGCGGGACATCGTTCGCCGGGCGGCGCTGCGCGAATACCTCCGGCGGACCTCGAAGTAGGATACGACCTCGGCTTCGCGGCGACGTTCAGCAGCCGGAGCGCGGTGCACGGTGTCACGATCTGCCGACCGCCGCTCAGGAGAGGGCCGGCGAGACTGAGACCGTGTACTCGATCAGCGCATCAACCGAAATGAGCAGCGGTCTCGAAACCAAGACACAGAAAGTCGCGGGAGAAAGAAAGACAATAAACGATTCTCCTGGTGCCAGGCTCGTCGAGCGAGTGGCGATACACGACTCGAGATTGGGTCTGCCAAGGCCCACGGTGATCCTCTCTATTTCGAGGGCCTCTCCCGTGTCGCCGGTCACTGCGGACACTGCTTCCAACTGGACTTGGACGGTGCCACTAGATGTGAGGTCGAATTCGTGACTCTTGAGCAACTCCTCGGCTACGAGCGCGCCCGAGAAAAACAGCTCGCCATCACCACCCAGAAACTCCGGGCCGCCATCGCTGCAGGCAAGAGCGAGAAGAAGGAAAGCGGGCAGGAAACGTCTCATGGGACGGGCATTCTATGTCAAACGAACCCATCCGGAGCGCGGCGGCGATGTCGAACGCGGTAGACTGATCGGGGATTCGGTCGATGTCTGAAGAGCCGCGACAAGTCCAAGAGAACCAGTCAGTTCCGGCACGCGACCCGGCAAAGCCGGGGACCGATCGGGACTTCGGCGAGCATGTCGACACCGGGCGGCAAGGGTTGCTGAGGCGCTTTGTCGCAACCAACCGACACTGCTGGGCTCTGGTCTTAGGCGGAGCCTCGAGCGCGCTTGCCGGGATGCCGAAGTCGGAGAGGCGGAGGCTACGCTTCCTGGCCCTGCGTCCACTGGTCGCCTTGTTCGCGCTACCGGTCAATCGCAAGCTCAAGCGCAGGCCCTTTCCGGTGCAGTTACGTCGTCGTCTGGAGATGCTCGGGCCCACCTACATCAAGTTGGGTCAGATCCTGTCGATGCGTGAGGATTTACTGCCAAAACCGGTGACGGACGAACTGAAGAACCTGCTCGACTACCTCCCAGCGGTGCCCTACCCGCGCTTTTACGAACTCGTCGCTCGCTATCTCGAGCAACCGGTCGAAGAGGTGTTCAGCCACATCAGCACGCGACCCCTGGGTTCGGCTTCGATCGGCCAGATTCACCTGGCCAGTTTGCTCTCTGGAGAGAGAGTGATTCTCAAGGTCGTCAAACCGGGCATCCGCGCCACACTGCGACGTGACACGGTGCTGCTCAAGATGCTGGGTGGAGTGGCGCAGCTTTTTCTCCCCCGTTATCAACCACGGCGAGTGATTCGCGAGTTCTGCGAATACACACAGAAAGAGGCGGACCTGGCTCGTGAAGCCGATAACGCGGAGACGTTTTCCGCCAGCTTCGCCGGTCAACCCGATATCGTCTTTCCGCGAATCTACCGCGAATACTCGAGCCGGGATCTCCTGTGTATGGAGTATCTCGAGGGCATCAAGCCGTCCGACAGCAAGGCGCAGGAGCTCGAGCGCCCGGATCGGCAGCGTCTGGTCGATCTGGGCGCGGACGCGATCATCTCGATGCTCTACCGCGATGGTTTCTTCCATGCTGATCTACACCCGGCAAATCTGGTCATCCTGCCGGGCCCCAAATGCGGTTTTATCGACCTGGGAATGGTCGGCCGTTTTGACACCGATCTCAAGCACACGCTGCTCTACTATTTCTTCAGCTTGGTGGCGGGGGAACCGGAGAACGCCGCAAATTACTTGGCGCTCATCGCCGAGACCGGCTCGCGGTCCGATCCGGTGGGCTTCCGGCGTGACGTCGAGGAGGTGTGCCGGCATTGGGCCCACCGCTCGCGATTTCAGCAGTTTTCCCTGGCGCAGTTGATCCTGCAGTCGATCGCCAAGGGGGCCGAACACCGGATGTACTTTCCGATGGAGATGGTGCTGATGGTCAAGGCAATCTTGACTTTCGAGGCGGTGGGTAGATTGCTGCTCCCTGACTTCGATGTGGCGCAGGTGTCGAAGAAGCATCTCAACCGTCTCATCTTGGAACGTTTTGGTCCCCTCAAGCTGGCGCAGGAGAGCCTCACTGCGCTGCCCGAGCTGGTGGACACGTTGGCAAAGACACCGCGCCTCGTGTCCGAAGGGCTGAGGCTGATGGAACAGGCGACCAAGCGTCCGCCCGAGAATCCGTTCGCCGGCATGAGGGCGACTCTCCTCGGGGGGTTCTGCCTGGTCGCCGGCGCGATCCTGGCCGGAAGCGGCGGTCCGTGGCCGCTGTGGGCGGCGCTTCTGGGGTTGGGGATCTTGCTCCCCCTCCGCCGCGGCCGCTAGGCCGACACCGGCTGCGTCGACTAAGAGGAGCAAGCGTGCTGGAAGCGACCTTCTATAACCCGGAGTTCTGGAAGCACCTCTCGATCCCTTTTGTCGCCGGGTTCATCGGCTGGATCACAAACTGGGTGGCGATCAAGCTGACCTTCAAGCCTCTGGAGTTTGTGGGAGTCCGTCCGTTTCTGGGGTGGCAGGGCATCATCCCGTCCAAGGCCACCAAGATGGCCGAGATCTTTGTCGACAAAACAATGTACCGACTCGGGACACTGGATGAACTGTTTCGCTCGATGGAGCCCGGGAAAATCGCCGAGCACATCACCAAGGTGATGGACCGCCGGCTCGACGCCTACACAAACGAGGTTCTTTTCTACGGTCACCCGCGGGTGTGGGGTGTGTTGCCACAGACGCTCAAGGAAGGTGTCTACGCCAGGGTACGGGAGGAGATGCCGCAACTGGTCGAGGCGTTGGTGGTAGACGTGACGGAGTCGATCGAGAGCTTGATCGATTTCAAACAGATGCTGGTGACCCGTCTCGAAGCGGACAAGCAACTTCTCAATCGTCTGTTTCTCGAGGCCGGCTCGGAGGAGTTTCGATTTATTGTTCGCTCGGGGCTTTACTTCGGTTTTCTGTTTGGCCTCATCCAACTCGGTGTGTGGACGTTCTACAAGGAGTGGTGGGTGTTACCGTTTTTCGGCATCGTGGTCGGCTATGCGACCAACTGGTTGGCCATCAACATGATCTTTCGACCTCTTCGTCCGATCCGGCTCGGACCCTGGACGCTTCAGGGGCTCTTTCTCCGGCGCCAATCGGAAGTGGCCGGAGTCTGGTGTGGTCTGGTGACCACCGAGATCGTGACTCTTCAGCACATCATGTACGAGATGCTCCACGGTTCCCGGTCGGAGCGAGCGCAGGAGATGATCAAGGGGCACATCCGCCCGGTCGCGGACCTTGTGATGGAAAGCTACGGGCCGGCTTCGCGCGTGGTCGTCGGCGATGAGACGCTCGAGGAAATCCGGGAGTCGGTGGGGGAGAAGGCGGTGGCGGTGTCCACCGATCCCTTTGACCATTGGCCCTTCAACCGTGAGCGTGCCCTCCATGCGGAGAAGCTGCTGCGTGAGCGGATGGAGGGGTTGCCGCCGGCGGAGTTCCAGGATCTTCTGCGGCCTTGTTTTCAGGAGGACGAGCTGAAGTTGATCCTGACGGGCGCGGTGCTCGGTTTCCTGGCCGGTCTGGCCCAGCTCGTGTTTGTTTTTGGTGGCTTTGGAAACGGTTGATTTCAGATACCTGGCTCAGTAGCCTAGCCGCCAACCCCTCTCGCCTGAATCATGCCTTCCAATCCGCCACCCAAGGTTGCCGCGATCGTCCTCAACTACAACGGCAGGGACATCACGCTTGAGGCGATCAGGAGTCTGGCCGCGATGACCTACGCCGAATTCGACATCTTGCATGTCGACAACGGGTCGACCGACGGCTCGAGCGAAGCGGTGGCGGCGGCGTTTCCTGATGTGATCAATGTGCGGCTGGAGGAGAACCAGGGCCCGGTCGGTGGACTCAACGCGGGTCTGGCGCGGGCACTGGCCGGTGACTACGACTACTTGCTGTCGCTCAACAACGACATCGAAGTCGCGACGGACATGCTCACCGAGATGGTGAGGGCGGCCGAAACCTCTCCGCGCATCGGTTGTGTCGGACCAAAAACCTACTACTACGGTGACCGAAATCGTCTGTGGTCGGCCGGTGGTGTCCTACAGTTCAAGCAGTCGGCGACTCGCGAGCGGGGAATGGGCGAGATCGATAGGGGCCAATTCGATCGTGAGGAGGAAGTGGACTACATCAATGGCTGTGCCATCCTGTTGCGGCGCCACGTAGTTGAAGAAGTCGGTTTCTGGGATCCGATGTTCCAATTCGCAGGGGAGGATGCCGACTTGTGCATGCGGCTCAAGCGTCGCGGCTATCTCTGTTTCTACACTTACCGCGCGGTGCTCTGGCACATGGTCTCTGTGACCGCGGGCGCCTATGAGCCTCGCCGGACGTTTTTTACCGGACGAGCGGCGGCCGTTTTTCTGCGCCGCTATGGGTCGCTAGGGGACTGGTTGACCTTTTTTGTCTACATGACCTCCGGGCTGACCCTGGCGTTCTTCCGTGAGCTCCCCAAGGGGAATCACGGCGCCGTTGTGGCCAAGCTCAGGGGAGTCTTCGAAGGGCTACGGGCTCCGATGACGGGGTCGCCGCCGGTGGTCGAAGAATCGGTCGGCTGAGCTGGCGAGCCGCTGGCGGCGCGGCGAGACCCTGGAAGCTTTGCAACTCTCCGATGGATTCGGTGTCTCAGTTGCCTAGGTAGCCGAGGGCCTTCAGCCTCTTCTCGAGGTCGGGGTCGAGTGGGCCCCTTTCGAGAAGGTGTTCCTTTCTGCCCCATGCCCCCTCGGTCAGGCTCTCGAGGTGGTCGGAGAGTAGGGCGGCCCGCTCCGCCTGTTCCGTGGCCAGATTGCGGCTCTCTTTCGGATCGAGGTGCAGATCGTACAGCTCGTCCGCCCCCCAAGGTGCGGTCGCACCGGGCCGGCTCGAGCGGGTGCGGATGAACTTGTGGGCGGGGCTCCGCACGGCCTTACTCTCCTTGTTGTCCACGTTGAGCGATTCGGCGATTGCATCGACCGGGGGAAGGGACTGCCCCAAGAGCAGAGGAACGAGGCTGCGTCCCTGGGTTTCTTTTTCGAGCTCGATCCCGAGAAGGTCGAGCAGCGTTGGGTAGACGTCGATCAGACGTACCTGGTCGTTGATGACTCCCGTGCCGTCAATCCCGAGCCCTTCGCGCAGGCTGCGCGGCAGATGCAGGATCAGCGGCACGAGGAGCTGGTGGTCGTAGAGAGTCTGCCCGTGTCGCCAGGTGCCGTGCTCCCAGAACTGTTCGCCATGGTCGGAAGTCACCACGATGATGGTTTGTTCCAGGGAACCGCTGGTCTCGAGCCGCTCGAAGAGTTCACCCAGCTGTCGATCGGTGTATGCGATGTCGCCATCGTAGAGCGCTCTCACATAGTCTCGCTCGTCGGCTGTTACGATCTTGTCGAACCGTATCCAGAGATCCTTGTCGAAGACGCCTTTGAGACGGCCCGAAGGCAGCCCTTCGGCGAACTCGGTGTGGATATAGGGGTCATGGGGCTCGTAGGTGTGGAGGAAGACAAAGCGTTTCCGATCACGGCTTTCGGCCAGCTGCTTTGTGAGCCGATCGAGATCGTTGATCCAGTCATGCCCCCGATAGTTGTCGAAGCCGCGGGCAAATCCCATTCGGTGGTCCATCACACCGCCGCCAGCCCAGCCTTCGGTGCGGTAGCCGGCTCGCCAGAGGACGTCGGCCAGCGGCCGCGTACTTCGGCCGCCACGCGATGTCGGATAGAGGCCGGTGAACAGTGCGCGGTGTGACGGTAGTGTCCAGGGGGCGGCACTGACCGCGGTGGCAAAGCGGAACGAGCCGGCCGCCAGGCTATCCAGAAACGGGCTGGTTGGTTTCTGATAGCCGTAACTACCGAGTCGGTCGGCGCGCAAAGTGTCGAGACTCACCAGCACGACGTTCAGATCCTCTCGCTGGGCGAGCTCGGGATCCGAGCGGACGATTTCAGGCGCTGACCAGGCGGCCCAGCGGCCGCTCCCGGAGCCCGCCGACTCCAATGAGATCCTTGTCTTAGCGCCCGAGGACATTTCGAGAAGGGCGATGCCATCGACCCAACCCGGTTCGGTGAGCTCCTGCTCGAAGACCACCTGCAGACGCCCCGGTGGGCCGGCGCGGACTACAAAGCGGACCGAGCCCTCGCCTGGCACGAGGCCGGGCGCGCCGATGCCGAAGCGTAGCGAGGTGCGCGCGGGGATATTGACACGCGGGCGGAATGACGTGCCCGCGGGTCCGAAGAGCGACTTGCGATCGGATACGACGCCTTCCTCTTCCTCGAGCGCGACGCGCGCGATACTACTCCGGAGCGCACCTCGGACAAGCCGGGAAGGTTTTGCCTCGCCGGGCCAGTCGACTTTCTCAGTCTCGGGCTCCCGGACTTCCGCCGGGCGTAACTGCTCCAGGATTCGGGTGACCCGGGGCGCGGTCGCCGTTGTTTCCTGATCAGGGGGGCTCGCGCAGGCAAGGA
>JAOTZA010000006.1 GCA_029861655.1 Acidobacteriota bacterium
GTCGAAGCGCCCCTCAACATCACGATAGTCCCGAACAACCAGCTCGACCGGCAGGCCCGCACACCGTTCCATCCCCAGCTCCGCCTGCTCCTGGGAAAGGGTTACGCCGTGTACGTGGACCCCATGCCCCTCGGCCGCATACTTCGCAAACGAGCCCCAGCCGCAACCGATCTCCAGGACCCTCATGCCGGGTTCCAGGGTCAGCTTTCTACAGATCAGATCGAACTTGGCTTCCTGGGCCTCTTCGAGGGTCTTGGCACCTCCCTGCCAGTAGCCACAGGTGTAGGCCATCGTGCTCTTGTCCAGCATCCGCGTAAACAGGTCGTTCCCCAGATCGTAGTGGGGCGCCACCTTGCGGCGAACGGCAAAACGACTCCATCGGTTGAAGAGTGCCGAGGTCACATGCGCCAGAGCCACGCGCAGCTCTGGACGAATCCGCGACGGCAGATCGGCCCGAAACACCCTCGCGACAAACTCGTCGAGGCTCTGGCAATCCCAATCGCCATCCATGTACGACTCGCCGATCCCCAGGCTACCGCCGAGCGCCCGGCGGTAGAAGCGATCTCGATGAACCTGGATGTCCCAGGGCCGGCCGCCGCCAATCTCGACTCCAGCTTCTGCGAGCAGCTCAGTTACCCGCCCTTTGAAGTACCCTGCCCCGACTGGAGCGCCCCGCTGCCGCGGCGCTGCCAGCGGAGGGGCCCCGGCCCGCCCCATCCTCTGCATTCTTGATCTCCCCTGTTCCACATCATCTTACTCAGTGGCGGGGGGGTGGTCAAACGAGATCCTAGCCCGACCCCGGTTCGCTCTCATGAGTCGGGAAGTCGCGTAGGCCCCGGCCTCGAGCCGGTTTCCCGCGGTGCTCGCACCGCGCCACGCCACGCGATTTGCGAAGGCCGGTCACAGAGGGACGACCGGCGCTCTTGTCGGCGGCTTCTAGGTCCCCATCTTCCAGTCTCGCGGGTCCAGATCGTGCGGCAGCGGGGTCAGGTTCTCCGGACCGTCCACCGTCATCACTACCAGGTCCTCGAGCCGGACCCCAAAACCACCCGAAGGATGGTCCGGGTAGTAGAGACCGGGCTCGAGGGTGAAGACATCGCCAACTCTCAAGACGCCTTCGTCCCCTGCTTTGGCGCGGAAACTCGGATACTCATGGATATCGAAACCGACACCGTGTCCAAGGCCATGAACAAAGCCGTGGTTGGTCAACGGACTGGAAGTGGGCGTTGCATGCCCGGCCTCGTCAAAATGCCGGCAGACATCGCGCTGCAGTTGCCACCCGGAGACACCGGCTACGGCCGAGGCATGCCCCCTTGCCAACGCCTCCCTCACAGTGAGGTGCGCTGCCGCCAACGCCTCGGACGGCTCGCCGACGCAGAAGGTACGCGTGCAATCGGCGAACACATGCTTCTTGGGAAAGAGATCGACGATCAAGGCTTCCCCCGCTCGCAGCTCTCGAGCGGAGTCGCCCTGATTGTGAGGTACCCCGGCCGCGGCTCCGGCGGCAACGATATTGCCCTCGGGCTGTTCGAGACCAAACTCAGCGAGCTTTTGAGAAATCTCGCGCCGCACACGCCCCGTGGTCAAGGGACTGCCTTCTATCGCCAACGCCCCAGCTCGGGAGGTCTCGCAGTCCGCCAATAGCGCCGCTACCGCCTGGAAGGCGGCGCAGGTACCGGCAGCAGCGTGCCGTACCGCGTCGAGCTCGAGGTTGCCCTTCGACTTACGCTCCGTGAGAGAGATTTCTCGACCATCCACAAGGACCCAGCCAGCGGCCTCGAGGCCCCTGGCGGCTTCGAGAAGAACGCCGGCAGGGGCATGCCCCGCCAGGGCGATCTTCCCCGGAACGACCCCACTCAGCTCGAGACCGCGACCCAAGACAATCCCCCAGAGAACTCCCTCCGAGTGTGCTTCTCGCCTCGCCTCCTCGACTCCAAGATCCTTGGGGCTCAGGAGATCTATTCCGGTGTCCGCCGCCTCACCGCTCTCCATCGGAGTGAAGTAGCCCAGCCGCGGGGGGCCCACAGCGGGGTACACGAGGAAGCATGACCCAAGATGTACTTGGCCCACAAAACCAGCGAGATCCGAGTCTCGGCTCGACTCAGCGACGACAAGAAGGGCCTCGAGGCCTTCCTCGCTCAGACGAACGCCGAGACCGGTGGAGCTAGGCGAGGGCCGTATCGCTTTTTGCTGGCGCGCCGGCATGCTCGGCGATAAAGGTCTCGAAACTCGCCTTGGGCATCGCTCCGATCATCCGCCCGGCGACTTCACCTTTGCTGAAAAGCACAAAGGTCGGGATGCTCTGAACTCCATAGTTCATGGCGAGTTCCTGCTCGTGATCAACATTGAGCTTGGCGATCCGGACGTTGGAGTTCTCCTGTGCGATCTCGTTCAGCACCGGCGCCACCATCCGGCACGGCCCGCACCATTCAGCCCAGAAATCAACCAGCACGGGCTTGTCGGATTGGAGTACTTCGGTTTCAAAATTCTCTTTCGTCAGTTCTACGATTTGTTCACTGGCCATGCTTTTTCCTTTTCTTCCTTCTTGTCGTTTGCTTCATTCAAACCGCCCGAAAAACTCCCGTCCGGTGTCGTTCGCGATAAAAAACACAGAACTGGAACCGAGTATTCCACGGCCCGCCGTCTCCACGCGTCAGGATGCCAGTTTAGCAGCAGCTAGTCCGCAGGAACCTCGGCATCTATCAGTTCGCGAGCGCGTGCCGCATCACGGGCGATCTGCTCCGACAGCTCTTCAATACCCGAGAAGCGGCGTTCGCCGCGCAACCGATGACGAAAATCCAACTCGACCCGTCGGCCGTACAGGTCGCCCGCGAAATCCAGGATGTGGCTCTCCACCGTGATCTGGCTATCCTGATGGATCGTTGGTCTGACGCCGACGTTGGTCACTGCCGGTCTTCTGAGGTCCTCGCCGCCAAGACGCGCCATCGAAGAGTAGACCCCCACAGCCGGCAGTAGCTCATTCTCGACCTCCAAGTTGATCGTCGGCCACCCCAGATCGCGTCCTTTACCGGCTCCCCGAGAAACCTCACCGGCGACCGAATAGGCGCGCCCCAGCATCTCGGCAGCGTGCTCGACCTTGCCAGCTCTCACGGCATGGCGGATTCGCGTGCTCGAGATGGCCTCACCCTGATGGAGAACTTCCTTCACTCCTTCGACGCGACGATTCAGTCCCCGAGCCACCGATTCGAGAAGAGCCAGATCCCCTTCCCTATCGCGGCCGAAAACAAAGCGGGAACCGACGTAGATTTCACGTAGGTTCAGTGTGCCAAAGAGGAACTCCTCTGCAAATCCCCGGGCTGGTGTCCGCGAGAAGGCTTCGTCAAACTTCACCACGAAGACGTGATCGATGCCCGCCTCGCTCAACAGATCGGCTTTCTGCCTGGCCGTCGTGAGTCGCAACGGCGCCTTCGAAGGTTGCAGGAGCTCCAGGGGGTGCGGCTCGAATGTCACTACCAGCGTCTCGATACCGAGGGCTCGGCCGGCGGCCACCACATGATCGATAATCGCCCGCTGACCTCGATGCACACCATCGAAGTTCCCGATGGTTCCTATCCCACCGGCCGGCAAGCCGGCCTGGTGGACCGCGTCGTGAAACACCGTCATTCGGTGAGGGGTTGGGGTGCGGCCGTAACCGCCTCTCGAACCGTTGCGCTTTCGCCTTCCAGTCCGCGGGTGCCGTCTTCGACGATGCGACCGACCAGATCATCGGCGTAGGCTTCGGTGATCTCGACCTCACAGAGTGCCGGCACCTCGGTGGTCCCGTCGTTGATCAGCAAGCGGCCATCAATATCCGGTGCCATTCCATGATGGCGTCCCTGAAGCAAGTGCTCCGTCTCTTCGCATGCCCCCTCCACGAGGACCTCCAGCCGCCGCCCGAGCAAGCGTTGCCGACTCTCGAGCGCAATCGGACGCTGCGCCTCCAGCAGCTCCTCATACCGTCTCTTTGCGGTTTGCCTGGGAATCCGCCCCACCAGATCTGCCGAAGGCGTCCCCACCTGCGGGCTGTACACAAATCCACCGAGGTGGTCGAACCTCGATTCCCGCACGAACTCCAGCAGGTGGTCGAAATGGGCCCGGGTCTCACCCGGGAAACCGACGATAAAGGTCGAGCGCAAGAAGACATCGGGCGCATACCGGCGCGCCCGCTCGAGCAGCTCCAGGTATTTCTTGGCGGTGCCTCCGCGTTTCATCGAGCGGAGCATCTCGGTGTGACTGTGCTGAAGCGGCATGTCGATGTAGGAGACAAACCGAGCCTCCGTTCCCATAAGTCGCAGAAGCTCCGAATCGAGGGTCGTCGGGTATGCGTAGAGAAATCGGATCCACGGAATTCGGGTGCCCGCAAGGAGCGCTTCGACCAACTGGACCAGACCGTGGCGACCCAACCCGATGTCTTCTCCGTACCGCGTCGTGTCCTGGGCCACGAGGCAGAGTTCCAGGACGCCGGCTTCTTCGAGTCTCCGTGCCTCCTCGACCAGACTTTCCACCGATCGGCTGCGGAACCGACCCCGCCACAAGGGGATAGCGCAGAAAGTACAGGGGTTGTCGCATCCCTCCGCCACCTTCAGATAACCATAGCCTCCGGTGGTCAGAAGCCGCGGTTCGGTATGGTCGAAAGTGGCATGCGACGGAGCTGGGAGAGGAGCCTCTCCGCTTCCCAGCTCCACGATTCGACCTACTTCGGTGATCTGATCCAGCGACACAAAACCGTCTATCTCGGGAATCTCGCGAGCCAGCTCAGCACCCTCTCGATTGACCATACATCCGGCCACCAACAACCGCTTGCCGGTCCGCCCCTTGCCTTCTACCACTTCAAGAATCGCATCGATCGATTCCTCTTTGGCCTCGTCGATGAACCCGCAGGTATTGACGATCACGGTGTCGGCCTCCGCCACATCAGAGACGATCGAGTGACCCTGTCGCTCGAGCACGCCCAGCATGATCTCGCTGTCAACCCTGTTCTTGGGACAACCCAGGCTGATCATGCCCACTCGGGCTGGTTTGGGCGTTTTCATGGAGGGGTGCGGGGTCAGAGGGACCGCGAGTCTACCAGCCCATCGTGGCAGCGGAGCAGTCTCCCGCCCTGATAAAATTCACCGAGCGGTCCCTGCTGGCGCCGGCTCCCAAATCACCCTCGCGACCCGAGATCCCAGCTCCAGCGAACTTACGAGAGGAGAGCATTGCATATGAGACAAGACATACAGTTGGTCCTGGTTCTCGCCCTGACCTTCGGTTTACTCGGCTGCTCCGCGGCACCGGAAGGAGAGACCGGTAGCTCCAGTACCATGACCGACTCCCTGGATCCGCACTCCTTCGCCCGCCCGGATGAGGTTCGTGTCACTCATCTCGCCCTCGACCTGACCGTCGATTTCGATCACCGCATCCTCGAGGGTACCGCCGCGCTCGAGTTCGAAGGCGAGGGGTCGGAGCTGGTACTCGACACACGCAACCTCGACATCCAGGCCATCCTTCTCGACGATGGCACTGCAGCCGATTTCTCGCTGGGTGAAGAGGTCGAGTTTCTAGGCCGCTCCCTCACCATCGCGCTACCGGCCGGTACAAAGTCTGCGATCGTCCGCTATGTCACCGATCCCTCGGCCGAGGCGTTGCAGTGGCTCTCACCCCAGCAGACCTCCGGCGGCAAGCCGTTTCTTTTCACTCAATCCCAGGCCATTCTGGCGCGCACCTGGGTGCCCTGCCAGGACAGCCCGGCAGTGCGGATGACCTACGAAGCCACCATCCGAGTACCCACGGGTTTAATGGCGGTCATGAGCGCCGAGAACGCGACCGAGAGAAGTCCCCAAGACATCTACACATTCCGAATGGCACAGCCGATTCCCTCCTATCTACTCGCGCTGGCCGTGGGCGATCTGGCGTTCCAGTCACTGGGAGAACGAAGTGGCGTCTTCGCCGAACCCTCGGTCCTGAAAAAGGCGGCGTGGGAGTTTGCTGAGGTCGAGGAGATGATGGACGCGGCCGAAAGACTCTATGGACCCTATAGATGGGAGCGCTACGATCTTCTCGTGTTGCCCCCGAGCTTCCCGTTTGGAGGCATGGAGAATCCCCGCCTGACGTTCGCGACGCCGACCATCCTTGCCGGTGACCGGTCGCTCGTCGCTTTGGTGGCCCACGAACTCGCCCATTCCTGGTCGGGCAATTTGGTCACCAACGCGACCTGGAACGACTTCTGGCTCAACGAGGGGTTTACCAGCTACATCGAGAACCGGATCATGGAAGAGCTCTACGGCACCGACTACGCCAAGATGCTTGCCGTTCTCAGTAGGCAGGATCTCGCGGATACCCTCGAAGAGATAGGGCCGGAGGCGGCGGATACCCACCTCTTTCTAGATCTCCGCAATCGAAATCCCGACGACGGAATGACGGCGATCGCCTATGACAAGGGCGCCGCGTTTCTCGCCACGATGGAGAGCCTGGCCGGGCGCGAGGTCTGGGACGACTTTCTAGCCGACTACTTCTCCACCTTCGGCTTCGAGTCCCTCGATACGGAGAGGTTCGCCTCCTACCTCACCGAGAATCTCCTCGACGCAAACCCCGGGCTGGCGGACAAGGCCAGGCTCGAAGAATGGATCTACGGGCCCGGTCTGCCCTCCAACATCGCGCCGGTGGTCTCCGGAGCCTTCGACGAAGTAGACCGCGTGGCGGCGGCGTGGGCAGAGGGAGCAACAGCCGCGGAGCTCGAGACCGCCGGCTGGACGACTCACCACTGGCTGTATTTCCTCCGCGGTCTTCCCGACAACCTCAGCGGTACCCAGATGACGGGCCTAGACAAGGCGTTCGGTTTCACCACTTCGGGCAACTCCGAGATTCTCTGCGCCTGGCTGACCGTTGCGATTCGAAACGACTATCGAGAGACCGACTCCGCCCTCGAGGACTTCTTGACCCGTGTCGGACGACGAAAGTTCCTGAAACCGCTCTATGCCGAGCTCGCAAAGACCGAGCGAGGCCTCGAATGGGCGCGAGGAGTGTACGCCGGAGCCCGCAGTGGTTACCACTCGATCTCGGCCGGGACGATCGACGAGATTCTCAGCTGGAGTGGTTAGGCGAGGACAGCCGGCCGGGGCAATGCAGGGGGTTCGGGCACTTCCGAAGCATCTACAATGCTATATGTGGAGTTGACTCGACTGGATCTGGGAGATCGTCTCAGTTGTTCTCGGCGCCGCGGTCTATCCACCGCACAAAACGGTCGATCTGCTGTGCAGCGAGAGGGCTCTCGCCTGCTGGCATCCTCGCACCGCTGATGTCGGAGTCGCCCCGCAACTTCTTGATTAGATAGCTGTTTTCGGAGTCATTCGGCGTCACCCGGTTGAGACTTGGCACTTCCCGTGACGGCACGTTGACCAGATTCTCGAACGACTCTCCTTCGGCGAGCACCAAACCGGAGCTGGCGCTGAACGTATCGTGACAGCCGCCGCGGGCGCAGCTCGGTGTCAAGATGTCGGCTTGCAGCGCGCTGAGAGTCGCCGCTCCCGAGCCGGGCTCGGCACATTGAGGCAACCCGCGGGCGGCTCCCTTCTTCCTCACGACATCCACACACAAGGTGACCTCGGCCCCCTTGGGGACCTCGAACCCGATGGGTTCGAGTGTCACCGTCATCAGATCACCGCCGGTGATGTTCTTCTTGATCTTGCCGCCCACGGAAAAAAGACCGCTTCCGTCGACCACCACCTTCAAAGCGACCTTCTGTCCCTTCTTACCGCTCTCAGCATCCTCGAACTGAGCCTTGAGGCTGAGCTCACCGGCGAGGCCTTCCCCGTTCTCCGACAGGAGCCGGCCCGAGACCTGGACGAAGTTCTTTTTGACCTTGACGTCCTGTGCGAAAAACCAACTATGAACGAGCGTCTCTTCATCGGCCGCGATCGGCTTGTCGAGCTCGAATACCAGCTTGAGAGTCTGGAAGGCACCGTCAACATAGAGAGGAACACACGCCGACAGCACGGCAACCGCGGCGATCACAGCCAACGCGATTCGGGATTTGATCTTGTTCTTCATTTTCAAACCAAAACGGCCTTGGGTTCAAACGGGCGACCAGACGTTCGGCCGTTGGCCATACTATCCAGCAACCTTCCTGAGCGGTCAATTCTTGTCGCAGTGCGACGATCCAGTCAAGCAGCGGCGCGGTAAACAACAACGAGCCCTAGGCACGCGCCCGCAGGGTCATGCCCACCCCCAGTAGGATGAGTACCGAGCCCGTGACCGTCACAATGGAAAGCGGCTCGCCCAGGAACAGGGTTCCCGTGGCGACCGCCACGATCGGCATGACGAGCGTGATGACCGAAAGCCGCGTTGCGGCAACTCTCTCCAGAAGCCAGTAGTAGACCGTGAAAGTGAACGCCGAGCCCAGGATCGAAAGATAGAGCAGGGCGCCCACCGCCTCTGCGTCCAGCCGAACCAAGCGGCCGCGCTCGGTCAGCCAAGCAAGAGCGCCCATGACCGCGCCAGTCGCGAGCATCGGAACGGCTACGAGGTTGATCGGGTGGATCCCTTCTCCCCACTTCTTGACCAGCACGTTGGAGACGGCGGCGGTCAACGGTGAGCCGAGCATCAGCACGGCCGCGAGGAAGGCTCGGCCACCGGGGCCAGCGGAACGAGCACCGGCCGCTCGAAGCTCACGGATACAGTCGCGACAACATCCGCGGGTACGGGATCGTCTCACGCAGATGCTTGGCACCGCACATCCAAGCCACAAAGCGTTCCAGTCCCATGCCAAAACCGCTATGCGGAAACGTACCGTAACGCCGTACGTCCAGATACCATTCGAACGCCTGCCGCGGCAACTTATGCTGGCTCACCCGTTTCTCGAGAAGGGCCAAATCGTGGATGCGCTGGCTACCCCCGACGATCTCCCCAAACCCTTCGGGCGCCAAGATGTCGAGACCCAGAACGACCCGCTCGTCTTCGGGGTCCGGCTCCATATAGAAAGCCTTGATCGAAGCCGGGAAGCGGCTCACCATGAGCGGCCGATCGTAGTCCGCAGCGAGAAGCGTTTCGTGCTCGGCGCCGAAGTCGTCCCCCCACTCGATGTCCTGACCAAGCTCCACCAACCGGCCGATCGCGTCGCCATAGCTGATATGAGGAAACGGCGACAGCACCCGCTCAAGGGCGGCCGTATCGCGTTCGAGAGCTTCGAGTTCCGCTCCGCATCGCTCCAATACCCGCTCGACCAGCGAACAAACAAAATTCTCGGCCAACTTGCACAAGCCGTCAAACTCGAGAAAGGCCACCTCGGGCTCGACCATCCAGAACTCGGTCAGATGCCGGCGTGTCTTTGACTTCTCGGCCCGAAAGGTGGGCCCGAAACAGTAAACCTTGCCAAACGCTGCGGCTGCCGGCTCCAGATAGAGCTGTCCCGACTGGCTCAGGTAGGCCTTCTCGTCGAAGTAGTCGGTCTCGAACAACGTCGATGTGCCCTCACAGGCTGCGGGAGTGAGAATCGGCGAGTCAATCAAGGTGAAGCCATTGCTGTAGAAGTAGTCTCGAATCGCCTGCTCCACTTCGCTACGGACCGCCAGTGCAGCGCGTTGCTTCGCAGACCTCAACCACAGGTGCCGGTGGTCCATGAGAAATGCAACCCCGTGTTCCTTCGGGCTGATGGGGTAGTCCTCGGTCAAGGAATCGATCCCGAACTCGGTCGCATGAATCTCTACACCGCCTGGCGCGCGAGAGTCCTCATTGACCCTGCCGCGCAGCCTGACGGTCGATTCCTGGGTGACTCTCTCGACCGCACTCCAGGACTCTTCGGACACCTCTGCCCTGCTCGTTACCGCCTGGACGATACCTGTGCCGTCCCGAACCTGAAGAAAACCGATTTTGCCGCTGGAACGCTTGCCGCTGAGCCAGCCTCGCAGCTCGACCTCTTCTCCGACATGAGCTGACAACTTGTTGATTGTGAGCACTATCTGACCTACCCCTTCGCGAGCGCAGGAGTCTAGCAGCCCGCGGTAGTAGTCTTCACGGCGTCGTTGTGAGCGCCTCGAGGTCGGATGCAAGGCACCGCGACACAGGCAATGCCGGAGCATTGTCGAGGAGCGGCAACGCCGCAGACGGCCTCGAGCCGCCACAACCCACAGGGCAGCACGGGGTTACGAGCGACTCCTTGTGTCGCTCGTCGTCGCCGATGACACCGCATCGACTCCTCCTTGCTCCTCGGATTCATCTCCTAAGACCCTGCTGCGACACCGTGAGGACTTCTACCACGGGCTGCTAGCAGCCCGCGGTAGTAGTCTTCACGGCGTCGTTGTGAGCGCCTCGAGGTCGGATGCAAGGCACCGCGACACAGGCAATGCCGGAGCATTGTCGAGGAGCGGCAACGCCGCAGACGGCCTCGAGCCGCAACAACCCGCAGGGCAGCAGAGTTACGACGACCGCAAGCGAGTAGACTGGAGATCGCATGAAGCGGATTCCCGGCGTAAAGAGTGTGATGACGCCCTTCCCCTATTCCATCGGCATCGACGAGCCGCTCGACAGGGCAATCGAGATGATGCACCAACATGATTTCCGGCACCTGCCGGTGATGAAGAAAGGCGAACTGGTAGGTGTTCTGAGTGAGCCGTTGTTGCGTCAAGTCACCGACAGGGCCGAAGGGTCCGATCCGGCAGCCACGGTGAGTGATATTCGGGTTAACGAGGCCTTCATAGTCGAGCTCGACGAACGACTCGACCGCGTTGTGCTGGCAATGGCTGAGCGCCACCTCGACTCAGCGCTGGTAGTCAAGGACGGCCGGCTTGCCGGAATCTTCACCACCACGGACGCCTGCCGCTATCTCGGCGAGATTCTGCGGGCCGAGTTCCCTGGCTACAACGGCAACGAAGTTGCCTAGACGGGTCTGCCACCGACCGTCAGCTCTTGTCCAGACTCACTAGTGCCTCCGCCGCGGCCCGGCTCTCGGCCCGCTTCTTGGATCGACCCCTGCCAGATCCGGCAGCCACTCCGTCCACGAGACATTCGACGACAAAGGACTTCCGGTGATCCGGACCTTCTTCCGAGACCAAACGGTAGCTCGGGAGCTCCCAGCCGCGCGCCTGAACCATCTCCTGGAGACGCGACTTGGCGTCCTCGAGCCGCTCACCGGCATCTTCAACAAGCGCCATCTCGAGCATCGGAACCACCACCCGGCGCGCGGAGTCCAGCCCGCCGTCCAAATAGACGGCGCCTATGACCGCCTCCATAGTGTCGGCCAGGATCGACGGCTTGTGGCGTCCGCCCGATCGGTCTTCCCCCACTCCAAGACGAATCTCGGCGCCGAGCTCGAGTCTTCGCGCGTGGTCCGCGAGCACCGGCTCCGACACCAAGTGTCCGTTGAGCTTGGAGAGTTCACCCTCTGACACTTCCGGGTTCCCGTCGAACAACCACTTCACGGAGATCATGCCTAGGACCGAGTCGCCAAGAAACTCCAGCCGTTCATTGTTCTGGTCGAGGCCCTTCTCGTTAGCAAAGGAGCGGTGGGTCAGAGCCAGCTCGAGCAGTTCGGCCTCGCTAAATCGGTAGTCGAGCGCCGTCTCCAGACCGGGCCGGGGTCTGGGTCGAAAGAACCTCAAAGCCGCCTCCTCCTACCGCTGCCCAAACCGGCTCTCGAGATCCCGGTCGGTCATCTTGAGAACGATGGGCCGTCCGTGAGGGCAGGCGTAAGGCTGATCGGAAGCGAACAACTCCGCTACCATCGCCTCCATCTGATCCGCAGACAGTGGTTCGTGCATCTTGACCGCAGCGCGACACGCCAGGCTGGCGGCTAGAGCATCCAGCAAGCGCTCTCGTAAATGACCCGTTTCGCCACCACCATCACCGCCGCCATGCGCCAACTCGAGAAGAAGTTTCTCTGCCTGGGACGGCCTGAGGGCTGCTGGCACCGCGGCCAAGGCCACGGTGCCACCCGACATCGACGTGACCTCGAAACCGCTGCCTTCGAGGTCGGCCGCCATCTCCGCCAGGCGCAGTGCCTCTGCCGCCGAGATTTCGAGAAGCACCGGTTCAAGGAGCCTCTGGCTTTCCGGCACATCATGGTCGAGATCCGCTCGAAACCGCTCATAGAGGATCCGCTCGTGTGCCACGTGCTGGTCGATCAAATAGAGGCCATCCGAGCCCTCGAGAAGAATCACGGTCCCCTTGTACTGACCGAGAACTCGTAGCGAACGAACGGCTCCGGAGCGTCCAGACAACGGCACTGGTGTGCGTTGCGGGGGTGTGTAGCTGATCTCTGCAAGACGCGAAGAGGAGAACGGGAGCGCTTCTTCGTGCAGCTCAGCGGCGAGATTCCCGTCCCCGGTCTCCGCAGAGACCGACCCGGAAAGGCTGGCCTTGGTTCGACCGCCTTCTCCCTGCCACGACAGGGGCGCCCCCGCGAGATCGGCGGCAGCGGTCAGGGGCGCGTCCACCTCCCCCAAGCTGATCTCGAGGCCACGCCGGATGGCGAGAAAGAGGTCGCTCGAGACCCTTGGCTCCCGGAAACGCACCTCGGCCTTTTGCGGATGGACATTGACGTCGACCTCAGCTGCCGGAAGATCGAGAAAGAGAAACAACGCTGGAAACTCCGAGCCATGCCAGGTCTCGCGTACCGCTCGGTAGAACGAACTCATCATTGCCCGATCCCTTAGCAGCCTGCGGTTTACAAACACGAAATAGCGTCTGCCCCGAGTGGTCGTGGGGTCGCCGACAAAGCCCCAGATCGACGTACCGGGCCTCGGCGATCGGTCTACTTCAGCCAGATGCGCCGCCAGCTCCTCGCCAAAAAGCTGTGCGACGCGCCGCTTCAGCCCGTCCAGCCCGTTACCGGCGGGGAGTGCATCGAGCACGGTGCCGCGCTCGCTCCGTAGCGAAAAGCGCACGTCCGGACGAGCCAGGGCGTAACCCTGGACGACTTCCACAACCCGCCTCAGTTCGGCGGGCGCCGTCTTCAAGAACTTCCGGCGCGCCGGCACATTGAAAAACAGCGACGCGACTTCGACTGTGGTACCGCGGGACCGTGGTCGCGGCTCCGGTGGCTCGACCAGCCCGCCGGCGGCTCGCACCACAACGCCGGCGCCGGCATCGTCGGAGGTCTGGATCTCGACGTGAGCCACCGCTCCGATCGACGACAACGCCTCGCCGCGAAAACCCAGCGTCTCCACCTCCAGCAGATCTTCGAAATTCGAGATCTTGCTGGTGGCATGACGATCAAAGACCAGCGCGGCATCCCCGGCGCTCATCCCGGACCCGTCGTCCCGGATCCTGATTCGCTCGGCTCCACCTGCCACGAGCTCGATCTCGATTTCTCGGGCGCCCGCGTCGAGAGCGTTCTCGAGCAGTTCTTTGACTACCGAAGCGGGGCGCTCCACCACCTCGCCGGCGGCGATCTTGCCGATTAGTTCCTCTGGAAGCTTACGGATCGAAGCCACGGCTCGATTCTAGTGGACCACAATGGATGAGCGGTCAGACGTCGGTTTCTGAAAAGCGGCCCAGCCGGTGTCGTGCAGGGGAGGTCAACCATGCCCGAGGGTCGCCCGCGCCGAAGCCAGCCTGGCGATCGGCACGCGATACGGAGAGCATGACACGTAGTCGAGACCGCAGCGGTCGAAAAAGCCGATCGACTCCGGCTCGCCGCCATGCTCGCCGCAGACGCCCATCTTTAGATCGGCCCGTGCCTGTCTGCCGCGCTCACAGGCCATCGCGACGAGTTGGCCGACCCCCACCTGATCCAGCTTCTCGAAGGGGTCGAACGGCAATATCCCGTTCTCTACATAGTGGGGCAAGAACCTTCCCGAGTCGTCGCGAGAGTAGCCATAGGCCATCTGGGTGAGATCGTTGGTGCCAAAGGAGAAGAAGTCGGCGTGCGCGGCGATGCGATCGGCGATCAAGGCGGCACGCGGAATCTCGATCATGGTCCCGATGGGGATGTGGAGATCGGTACCTGTTTCTTGCTGGACTCGCTTCACGACTTCCACCGCGCGTTCCCTGAGCACCTCCATCTCCCCGCTGGCCCCGACCAGGGGAACCATGATCTCCGGCCGGGGATCGTGTCCCGCCAAGGAAAGCTTGGCGACGGCGCGGGTGATGGCCTCGACCTGCATCTCGTAGAGACCGGGAGTCGTCAGACCCAACCTGCAGCCCCGATTGCCGAGCATCGGGTTGAACTCGGCCAGCGAATCGGCCACTGCTGCGACGTCGGCCGGCTCGGTACCCATTTCGACGGCCATCTCGGCCAGCGCCCTCTCGCCGTGTGGCAAAAACTCATGGAGCGGCGGATCGAGCAACCGAACCGTCACCGGTAATCCGTCCATTGCCTCGAAGATGCCTTCGAAGTCGTCCTGCTGCACGGGCAGCAGCCTGGCGAGCGCTTGGCTTCTTTCTTCTTCACTCCGTGCCAGGATCAGCCGCCGCACCCACGGAATCCGCTCTTCTTCGAAGAACATGTGCTCGGTGCGGCAAAGCCCGATCCCCTCGGCTCCGAGAGCACGAGCCACGCGGGCATCGTGCGGAGTGTCGGCGTTGGCTCGCACCTTCATTCGTCTTTCATCGTCGGCCCACGACACGATCTTGCGAAACGCGCTCACCGACTGCGAGTCGACCTCTCGTTCCTCGAGCACCGCGGCCAGAACCTCCGACTCTCGAGGTTCCAACCTTCCGGCGATGACCTGCCCCTCGGACCCGTCCATCGAAAGGTCTTCGCCCTCAGCGAACACCCGACCGTCGACCCGCACCTGCGCCGCCTCTTCGTCGACAACCAGGTCACCGGCCCCGACGATGCAGGGCTTGCCAAGCCCGCGCGCCACGACAGCCGCATGCGAGGTCATTCCTCCTCGTGACGTCAGGATCCCGGCGGAGGCGTGCATCCCGACGATGTCCTCGGGCGAGGTCTCCTCGCGCACCAGCAGGACCGGGCCCTCCAAGGCCATCGAGGCGGCCCGCTCGGCACTGAGCGCGATCTTTCCCGACGCCGCTCCCGGACCAGCGGCAAGACCGCGGGCGAGAAGCCGGCCGTCGGCGATGGCTTCTTCCTTCTCCGCGCGATCGAACACCGGTGCCAGCATCTGGACGAGCTGCTCGGCCTCGACTCGTTTGAGCGCTTCCGCATGATCGATCAGCCCCTCCGCGACCATATCGGCTCCGATGCGCACAGCGGCAAGTCCAGTCCGCTTGCCATCCCGGGTCTGCAGCATGTAGAGCTTGCCGTCCTCGATGGTGAACTCCACATCCTGCATGTCGCCGCGGTGCTGCTCGAGCTTCTCGCAGACGGCGACGAGGTCAGAATAGGCCTCGGGAAAAACGCGACCGAGCAAGGCCGAGCCGTCCTTGTCGAGGACCGGCTGTGGCGTGCGGGTCCCCGCCACGACATCCTCGCCCTGCGCATTTACGAGGTACTCGCCGTAGATCCGCTTCTCGCCGGTCGACGGATCGCGGGTGAAAGCAACGCCGGTGGCGCACTCCTCCCCCCGATTGCCAAAGACCATGGCCTGTACGTTGACGCCCGTACCCGAGTCCTCGGGCAGGCCGTGGATCCTGCGATATTCCCTAGCCCTCCGGTTGTTCCAACTCTCGACCACCGCCTTTACAGCACCATAGAGTTGTTCCATCGGGTCCTGGGGGAAAACCCGACCGTTTTCACGGATGTAGTCCAGATAACGACGGGTGACTTCACGGAGCCCGGCGGCAGAGATCTCGGAATCCGTGGCAACTCCCTCTTCGGTCCGCCGCTCTACGAGAATCCGTTCAAAGCCCGCGTGGGGGACCTCCAACACAACGTCGCCGTACATCGCAAGCAACCTGCGGTAGCAATCCCAGACGAACCGCGCGTCCATCCCCGCCTCGATCATCCCTTCGGCCGTCTCGCCGTTGACTCCCAAGTTGAGCACCGTGTCCATCATCCCGGGCATCGAAACCGGGCCGCCGGATCGCACCGAGACGAGAAGAGGGTCCCGTCGATCGCCGAACTTCCTGTTCTGGAGTCCTTCGAGCCTTGCCAGTTGTTCGGTCAGCTCGAGCTCGAACCCGGCGGGGAAAGCTTGGCCTTCACGGTGATACACCTTGCAGACTTCGGTCGTGATTGTGAAGCCGGGCGGCACCGGAAGACCCAGCCCGCTCATCTCGGCCAGCCCGGCCCCCTTGCCACCCAACAGTTCCTTCTGATCGCTGCGGCCCTCGGCTCCGCCGCCGCCAAACGCATAGACATACTTAGGCATTCGCACTCTCTCCGGACTTTTTCTCGACCACTACTTCAGTCAACGCGGCCGTTCGCGACAATGTTCTCTGGATCGCCTGTAACAGCGCAATACGATTGTTTCGAAGATCCTCGTTCTCGTCCATCACCAGCACCTCGACAAAGAAGCGATCGAGAACGTCCGAGAACTTGGCGATCGCCCGCAGGCAATGTTCGTATTGCCCTTCAGCTTCCGATCGATCCACGTCGTTCTTGAGACCTACATAGGCCTGGTAGAGGATCATCTCCGCCTCTTCAGCCAGCAACTCTTCACGCAACCGCTTCTCTGGCGTGTCGCGAAGGATGTTCGCGATCCGCTTGGCGGCCAGAACAACATCTAGAAACGCTGGCTCCTGTCTGATCTTGTTGAGCGCGTCGACCCGGGCTCGGAGATCCGGCAGGTTGCTTCCACCGACTACCCGAGCGGCTTCGATCTCATCGTATGCGTAGCCTTCGCGCCCCAGAATGTGCCTCACACGGTCAAAGAGAAACGGCCGCCAGGTCGCCAGGACCTCTTCTCCCGGCAAATCCAACCGATCCTCGTAGCACTGATAAGCCTTGGCCGCGACCAGATCGAGATCCACCTCCATCTCACCCTCGAGCGCGATACGGACGACACCCTGCGCGGCTCGGCGGAGCCCGAATGGATCTTTGCTGCCGGTGGGGACGAGGCCAAGACCCAGTATCCCCACGATCGTGTCGACCCTGTCGGCGAGGCCAACAATACGAGATGCTATTGCGGACGGCACCGGGTCACTGGTCGAGGTCGGTTGGTACTGCTCGTAGATAGCTTTCCAAACCGGCTCGGGGTGGCCTTCGGTGCGGGCGTAAACGCCGCCCATCATGCCCTGGAGAGATGTGAACTCCTTGACCATCTCGGTCGTCAGGTCGATTTTGAGAAGCCGCGCCGCCTCAACCGCCTCCTCGGTCTCCGCTTCGAGCTCCAGGGCGTTCCCGATGAGGCGACAGAGTTCGACAACTCTCTCGCTCTTGTCGGCGTAACTCCCCAATCGCGCGTGGAAACTCAGGTTCTCGAGATCCACCGCCCTGTCCGCTAGCGGCCGCTTGCAATCCTCGGCATAAAAGAACCGGGCGTCCGCCAACCGGGCCGCCACCACCCATTCGTTACCCGCGCGTACACGTCCCTCGGGATCGTCCAGGCGATCCATCACAGTCAGAAAGACCGGTAGCAGCTTGCCACGCGACTGCACGGTCAAGGCGCTCTGGTGATCTCGCAGACTTGCGATCAGCACTTCGCGGGGCAACTCGAGAAAGGACCTGTCGAACCTACCCTCCACGACACCGGGAATTGCGCAGATCGAGGACAGCTTGTCGAGTAGCAGCTCGTCGTCCACGAGCTCACCTCCAAGTGCTGTCGCGGCGGCCTTCATCCTCTTGACGAGCGTCGCTCTGCGCTGCTCGAAGTCGATCTCGATGCCATTGGCCGCAAGCCGTTTGCGGTAGTCCTCGAAGCTCGACACGTCGAAGCTCTTTGGGGAGAGCACCGGGTGCCCCATGGTCGTTTGTCCGCTCGCAATCCCAAAGAGCTCGAAGGGGACGACCGAGCCTTGAAACAAGGCCACTATGCCGTGAATCGGGCGCGCCCAGGGTCCTTGGCTGGTCGCCCAGCGCATGCTCTTGGGCCAGGTCAGGCCGGCTAGAAGACGCGGCGTCAGCTCGGCGAGAACTTCACTCGTAGCGCGCCCCCGGATGCTCTGTAGCGCGGCCACATACTCCCCCCTGGGGGTCTCGCGGCGCTCGAGTTGGGACGGATCGATACCGCATCGCTTGGCAAAACCGACAGCAGCACTCGTCGGGCTGCCGTCCTCGCCAAAAGCAACCGAGACCGGCGGCCCGGTAACGTCCTCTTGCCGATCGGGCTCGCGTTCGGGAAGGCCTGTGAGCGCCAGCACCAGTCTCCGCGGCGTGAAACCGGTCTCGATCTCAGTCGGCGGTAATCGCCGGGCCATCAGCTCCTCGAAAACCCTCGTTCCGAGCTCTCGAAGCGCGGGCGCCAGCATTCGCGCCGGAATCTCCTCGCAGCGCACCTCGAGAAGAAACTCACCCTTCGCCATTGGTCTCCGCCTTGGCGCTCTTCTTCTTCATTTTCTTCTTCTTGGCAGCTCTTGTCTTGACGGGCTTCTTCTCGACCCTCTTTCTCGGGGCGCTCTCCTTCCCGGTGCCCTTATCGGAGGCTGAAGTCTCCAATAAGGGGTAACCAAGCGCCTCTCGTGTCTCTACATAGGCCTGGGCGCAGGAAACGGCCAGTCGTCTGACTCGCTTGATCAGGTCGACCCGCTCGGTCACCGAGACGGCTCCTCGAGCGTCGAGAACGTTGAATTGGTGGGAGCATTTGAGGGCGCACTCGTAGGCCGGAAGCACAAGCCCGGCCTCCAGGCAACGCGCGGACTCCGCCTCGTTCCCCTCAAACTGAGCGCGCAAGAATTCGACGTTGGCGGTCTCGAAGTAGTACTTCGAGAACTCGACCTCGTCCTGATGTCGGACCTGCCCGTATTTCACTCCCGACTCGACCCAATCGACCTCGTAGACATTTCGGGAAAGATCCAAGAACATCGTGATTCGCTCGAGACCGTAGGTGATCTCGGCGCTGATCGGCTCGAGCTCGATTCCACCCGCCTGTTGAAAGTACGTGAACTGGGTGATCTCCATGCCATCCAACATCACCTGCCAACCCAGTCCCCAGGCTCCGAGGGTCGGCGCCTCCCAATTGTCTTCCTCGAAGCGTAGGTCGTGGAGAGCCAGATCGATCCCCATCGCCTCAAGGCTGTCCACATAGACACGCTGAACATCCTGTGGAGCCGGTTTGAGAATCACCTGTAGCTGGTAGTGCTTGCCGAGCCGAAAGGGATTCTCGCCGTAGCGGGCGTCAGCGGGCCGCCGCGAGGGCTGAACATAGACAGTTCTCCAAGGCTCGGGGCCCAGCACACGGAGAAAAGTGTCAGGGTGCATCGTCCCCGCACCGACCTCGAGGTCGTAGGGCTGTTGATACACGCAGCCGCGCTCGGCCCAAAACGTGGACAATTTGAGCGCCAAATCCTGAAAACTGCTCATGACTCCCTCGGCAGCGACTGGAGGGTCTCCTTCAAGACGCGGTAGCTCTTGAGCTCGTCCTGCAGAAAAGCTCTGCGCACCCGCGCGTTGACGTCTTCGACCTCGGCCAGGGTGCGCACCGACGGCGGGCTGGCCCCCAGACGCCGCAGGTTCTCCCCTCCAATTCTCAAGAGAAACTCCACAGTCCCACGCGACACCTTCTTGGCCTCCCCCCCCGCACACTCGCGGCACAAGAGCCCTTCGGCCCCCTGAGTTATCGCCGCCTTCTTGGTCAACAGATCTCCACCACATGTGGGGCACTCTGCAGGGGGCGGGAAGACGCCGGCCAGCCTGAGTACCCAGGCTTCGTAGAAACGCGCCGCCAGATTGCGTTCGACACCCTCGCACAAGGCATTGGTGGTCGTGTCGAGGAGCCTGAACAGATACTCGTTCTCCTCGTTGTCCTGTGCGAATTCCAACGCATTGCCCGCAAGATAGCTACCCAAGAGTATTCCTTCCAGATCCCGGTAGAGCCGGTCCGCCGCGCGCAACAACTCGAGCGACGAGATCCGGACAAGCTCCCGACCCTCCTTCTCGAACCAAGTGGCGCGCACTTTCGCGAGCGGTTGGAGTTGACCGGCAAAGCGACTGTATTTGCGCTTCGAGCCCCGCGCAACCCCTCTCTTCTTGCCGTGCTCGCTGGTCAGAAAAGTCACAATCCGATCCTGCTCCTGGAGATCCCTCACATCGAGCAGGATTGCTTCGGTCGTCACCAGCCCCATCTCAATTCCCACTACGCGCCTCTCATGCTAAACGGTCGGCACTACCGAACCAGGTGCTCGATCAGGAGCGAAGCAAGACCGAAGTAGATGATGATGCCGGTGAGGTCGTTCGATGTCGTCACGAGAGGGCCGGAGGCAACCGCCGGGTCGATCCCCAGCCGGCGAAAAATCAGCGGGATCATGGCTCCGTTGAGCGACGCCAGGACCATGGCAGCAAAAAGCGACACACCTACAACCGCGGCGTAAGGAAGCAGTTCGACCTCGCTCCCGTTCTTGATGTAGGCCTCCAGGACATAAGCCCCGATCGCAGCAAGCGCAGCGCAAGCCACGCCAAGTATGGCTCCGACCTTGACCTGCTGCCAGACAAAACTGCGCGAGCGGTCGCGAGACGCCTCGATGCGCCCGGTCGCCATGCCGCGGACCGCAATTGTGGACGTCTGGCTACCTAGGTTCCCTCCCATACCCATGACCACCGGAACAAACGTCAGCAGAAACAAAGCTTCCTGCAGACTCACCTGGAATCTCTCGATCATCAAACCACCAAAACCCAATCCGACCAGATTCAGAATCAGCCACGGCAACCGGATTCCCGCCACCTTGAGCGAACGGTTCTCGTAGACGATCTCGTCGTCGCTAGTGCCGACCATTTTGAAGAAGTCTTCAGTAGCTTCTTCCTGGAAGACGTCGATGATGTCGTCCACCGTCACGATTCCGACCAACCGGTTCGAACCATCAGTGACCGGGATCGCCAGGAGGTCGTACCGGTTCGCAAGCTCCGCCACCTCTTCCTGATCCGTATCCGTGTCGACCTTGATCAACGATCGCGTCATGATCTCGGATAAAGCCACGGTGGGGTCGTTTAGCAAGAGCTGGCGCAGCGAAGTGACACCGACGAGATGTCCGCTGCTGTCGACAATGTAGACGTAGAAGATGTTCCCGGTCGTCTGGATCCCACGAGAATCCTGGATCTCCCGTATCGCCTCGCCGACCGTCTTGTCCTCCCGTAGGGCGAGGTACTCCGAGTCCATGATCCGACCGGCAGAGTCGTCCTTGTAAGTGAGGTGCTCCTGTACCTGTTCGAGATCGCCGAGCTCGACTATTTCGATGACCTGCCGTCTTACCTCCTCCGGCAGTGAATCGACCACCGACACCGCGTCATCCACCGGCATGCCATCGAAAAGCGCTTCGATGTCACCGCGGTCGAGCTCGTTAATAACGTTGGCTTGGTAGGGCGAATCGAGCTCGGTGAGCACAACCCCAGCGTTCTCAGGGAAATCGGAGATCAGAATGCGAAAGACATCCGCCTGCTCCGCGGGCGTCAACCCTGGAAGTTGCAAGGCCACGTCTTCGGGCCGTGTCTTTCCTAGCAACTTCGAGATGTTGGCGCGCGCTCCGCGGCGTACCAGACGGCGGAACGTCGAGGCCAGCAACACGGCCTTGCGGGGGGAAACGATCGGCTCCATGAGGAGCGGCATGGTACCACAGCGAAACGCTCTCGAATTCTCTCTCCGGACCGGAGATAAATCACTGATCTGAAGCGACTTATTATCCACAGCACGGGCCTTCCAAAGCGGTTACAATGACGTCTCTTTGGGTTCGTGGCGGGATCACCATGAGGCTTGTTCGTCAACACTTCACCCTGCTTCTTGCCCTGGGTTGCATCGCAAGCGCGGTTCCGCCCGGGATGGCCGCCGATGCGGTGACGCTCCGAATCAGCCAGGCTGTTCAACTCCAGTCTCCCGCAACGGTGGTGCGGGTCTACCTCGACGCGCTGGACCGCAACAACCGCAGCTCATTCGATATCCTCGCGTCCGGCCTCTCGGCAACCCTTGGCGAAGCCACTTTGGAAAGCGTTGGGACACGCCGTCTTGCCGACACCTCGGAAGGCGTGGCCTACATCTTTCTGGTCGATACCTCTCGATCGCTCTCGAGAGCCGAGTTTGATCACATCCTCGACGCTCTCGACTCCTGGCTGGCGCGGCTCTCCAAACGCGACCGCGTGGCGGTTATGAGCTTCGGCGACAAGAGCAGGCTGCTGGTCGATTTCACCAACGACTTCACCTCGGTACAGGCGGCGCTCTACACACTCGGTCCAACCGACGGTCTGACGGTTCTCCACCAGGCTCTCGACGACGCTCTGGCGCTAGCGCGACGACGCGACGCGGATCTTCCCGGCAGGAGGGTTATGGTGGTGCTGACCGACGGAAGGGACGAAGGCAGTGGTCTGAGCGCCGAGGACATCCTCGACTCGCTGCGCAGCGACCCAGTGCCGATCTATGCCATTGGATTCAGCAGCCTGCGAGACCAGGCTCTGCGCGATCGGTATCTGGACCTCCTGCACCGGTTCGCGTCGAATTCGGGCGGCGATTACGTGAAGGGGCAAAGCGACGACCTTGGCGATGCCTACGCTGCGCTCCATGAAGCCGTGAGACGGGTCTGGGTGGCGGACTTTGCCTGCAAGACCTGCCCTGTTGACGGGTCGAGCCGCCGGCTGCAGGTCAATCTCGCCGAAGGCAATCGGATTCTGAGCGACGGCCGTGAGTTTCGGCTTCTGCCCACTCTCCGACCCACGCCGACGCAGCGGGCCACTCAGTCCACCGAAGCCGACCAGCCGGCGGACAGCGCAGACGCCGCTCCTTTGGCCTCGGCAGCGGCGGCCGATCCCGGTGGAGAGGGCGCTGCGAAGCCGGCGCTTCCCGAAACCGAGGGTAGGAGCTGGCGATGGTTGGTGTGGCTGGGGCTCTTCGTCGCGGTTGTCAGCGCCACCTTGCTGGCCTTGCGCCGGCGTCTCCTCGAGGGCACTCGGTCTCCAGCGGCCGGCTCACCCGCCTTCGAGCTCAAGCCCGGCGTCGCCACCACGCGTCCGCCGCGCCCTGTTTCGCTGCGTCTGGTGCGACTGATCGTCGTCCGCGGAAACAACAGGGGGCGCGAGTACAATCTGACCCTGATGGAGAACGGCGTTGTCGGTACGCGTTCGACCTGCGACTGCGTCATTGTGGACGAGCCCGGTGTCGAGCCAGAGCAGTTCGAGCTCTACCAGTTCGACCGAAAGGTCTTTATCCGCGACCTGGCAAAGAACAGCCCGACCCTGGTCGACGGACTGACGATCGGAGAACATCACCTGCTCAAGAATCAAGCGTCGGTGGGAACGAGCAGCTTCATCGTCAGAGTGGTCTACGACGACCCGCGGCCGGTGACGTTCTAGCAGCCCGAGAAGTCCAGAGGGTCGCGCTGCGGTACGCCTGCAAGGCACGAAGCGGCGACGATAGGGTGTCATCGTGCATCGGAGATCACCAGGAACGAGCAGCAGGGCGCCGTAACCCCTTGCCGCCCTTCGGGTTAAGGCGGTACAGAAACGAGACCGTTTCGAGTTGTGCCCCGGGCCGCTAGGTTCACTACAGGATGGGGGACGGTCGGTTTGGCGCCAGCCCGGGCACCGTTCGCGCGCCAGGTTTGACACCTCTGCGCCCGCGCGGGGATGATCCAGTGGTGAGAAACCGTGTTCTGGCTTTGTCGTGTATCGCAGTGCTGGCGCTCCTGGTTGTCCCAGGTGCATGGAGCCAGGCCCCACCCACACCAGTCGACAAACCCGATCTGCGGGAGGGCGCCAAAACAACCGGCGAGCCGTCTGAATCCGATTCCGACGATCCGGACACCGATGAGTCCGATTCGACGGACTCGGACTCGGACGAGCCGGATGCGATTCTTGTCGTCGAAACCGACGCGCCTTGTACCCTCTGGATAGACAATCTGGCCGAAGGACAGCTGCATCCGGACACACCGCGCGAGATCGGAGTCGACAGCGGCACGGTGGTCGTCAAGGCAACATCGCTCGTAGCCCCGGAGGCCGCTTGGACCGAGACCTACGAGATGGAGGACGGAGAACGGCTCGAGGTGACGGTAGAGATGGCCGAGACACTCGAGGCCTTTCGTAAGCTGGAGCGCCGCGAACGAATCTACCCCGACTTCGACACCCGGCTGATGTGGCCGAATCGCGACAACGGCTGGGATCTTACGTGGGAGGCCGCAGGAAGGCACTGCCAGAGTCTCGAACTCGGCGGCTTTGACAACTGGCGTCTACCGACGATCGAGGAGCTCGGCGAAGTGCAGGCCATGTGGTCGCAAGCGGCCTACAAGACCGTCGGCGACATCCGGCTCAGCGCCTGCTGCCCATGGAGCTCTACACGCGTCGACGAGAGGCATGCGCTGAACTTCAGCTTTCGTCACCGCCGGGCGTTCCAGGGTCATGTCGAGTACAGCTACGATATGCGCGCGCTTTGCGTTCGTGACGCTCACCAGGAGATCAGCGATGACCCGAAGGAGATCGCCCGGCAACGGAAGCTCCAGAAACAGAAGCGAAAAGAGCGTGAGCAAAGAAAAGCCGAGAAAGAAGCCCGGCGCAAGGGGTAGTAGTCTTTCGAAGCCCGCTGTGAAGAAGGTCACCCCGAGGACGGGCATGCCCTCTTATAATCCCCGCTAAAGTTGCTCGATAGAAGGAGTATTGCCGTGTCCAGACACCTCCCGAAGATCTTCCACTGCTTCGTCTGGGCGCTGGCCTTCGGGCTCTGCGGCCCTCTAGCGGCTCTGACCTATATCTCTACGGCCGACGGACCCCTGGCGGACTCGGCGGAGCTGATCGTGCGCGCCAGGCTCGCCGGTGGCGAGGTCACCCGAAGAAGCGGCAGGGTCACCACAGACTACGATGCGACGGTCCTCGAGGTCCTCAAAGGGCACCATGGAGGATCCAGGCTTGTGGTGCGGGTGCCGGGGGGTGTGGCACTCGAGCGTGGATTCGCTGTGCGCATCTTCGGCTCCCCTTCCTTCGCCGGCGACCGAAACGCTCTTCTTTTCCTGCGCGTCAACGACGATGGTACCTACCGCGTTCTCCATTTCGTCCAAGGAGCGTTTCACGAAACAGTGAAAGGGAACCGACGCTACCTCGAGCGCGATCTCAGTGAAGCGACCGAGGTGATCGTCAAGGCGGACGGCGAAACGACGGTCCGGGCGGCCGTCGATCAGTCCCGTGATGCCGAGGCTTTTGAGGCGTGGCTGAGGGATCGAGCCAGTGGGCTCGAGAGACCGGCGGACTATTTCGTCTCGGAGCCCAATACGGGGCGTCGCTCTTCTGAGAAATTCACTGTCCTCTCCGGTCCGAATATCACCATCCGCTGGTTTCGTTTCGATAATGGCCGGACCGTCCGCTGGCACCGCCAACGCGACGGCCAGACTGTGATCTCCGGCGGAGGTGCGGCGCAGTTCCGGCGAGCGCGCAAGGCCTGGAACAAGAGCGGCACTCCCGTGAGGCTGGTCAACGCGGGTCTGAGCGACGCGACCGGAGGCTTTGCCAGGCTCGACGGAAAGAACACGATTCTTTTTCGGGATTTCAACAACTCGATCGGTGACGATTTCGATTGCGCGACCGGGGGTGTGCTGGCAATCGGAGGCCTTTCGGATTTCAGCGCCTCGCCCAGAAGCTGGAAGCAACTGGCACCGTTTCAGGCGATCGAGGCGGAAATCGTCATGAACGACGGCTTGGATTGCTTTCTTGCCGGACAACCAAAAATCGCTGCCCAGATCTACACCCACGAATTGGGGCACACGCTGGGCCTTGGACATTCCTGCGGTGACGCTCGCAGCCCGGACTGCGCCTCGAGCGAATTGCTCGCCAACGCCGTGATGCGGGCGAGCCTCGCGAACGTCGTCGGGGCGCGGCTGAGTGATGATGACCTGACCGGTATCCGCCTGCTTTACGACCCTGAGTTCTTCGCCGCTCCTTGCGAGACGGCGGCCCCGGGGCAGAACAAGTTCTGTCGCCAGTGCGGACCTTGCGGCGAAGGGCAGGGCAACTGCCGCAACGACTCCGACTGCTACGGCCTGCTGGTCTGTGACAGAGACTCGGGCGCCGAGTACGGCTTCTCCTCTGGGACCAACGTTTGCGTCGACAAGCACCCCTAGCCGCTCACCAGACTCTTCGAACTCCCTCCGGCAAAGACTGAGCGCCTCCACAGTCGGTCGCTATCGGCACTCGTCGAGACGTCCTCTGGCGTCTAAGGGCCGGCAAAAAAATCTGCAAAAGCGAACATCGTTTTCGTTTCGCGAGTTTAGCCACAATCGCGATACAAAAAACAATTTTCGGGTCGCGTTTTCGTTGACAGCCCAAGCGAGCGCACGCTACACTGCCGGCCTTTCGGGGAGTCCATGATCAAAGTCGATATCGTCAACCGCGTCGCGGAAACTTCCGAGGTGTCCAGGGTAAAGGCAGCGTTGGCCGTCGACACGATCTTTAACGCCATGAAGAACGCCTTGTCGAAGGGCAAACGTATCGAGCTACGCGGCTTCGGCGTGTTTCAAGTGCGCGACCGCAAGCGTGGAATCGGCCGCAACCCGAAAACCGGCGTCGAAGTGGCGATCGCGCCCGGCAAAACAGTCCGGTTCAAGCCCGGCAAAGAGCTGCGCAACATCTGAGTTTCCAATCCCGCGCCGGCAACGCGACAGTTGCCATCAAAGCAGCGGGCAAGGCCGAGAATGGAACTGAGCCAACTGCCGGGCCACGGCCTCGGTTCGGGCCCAAGGACGCCAGGCTCTCTCGGCCATGATGCCATCAGGCGGCCGGATCCGTCCGCGACGGCCGGGAACGCAAGGTACTGGCTGGCAGGGCTGCTCCTGGCCGTCACGTTCTTTACCGCCACGACTCTGGGAGCGGTGTTCTGGGTCTCGACCCAGACTGACGTGACCACATCGCTCGTGCCATTGCTTTCCCCGGGCACCATCGCCTCCGTGTGGCGAAGCCCCGAGTTGCTCGAGACCGGTCTGACATTCTCGATCCCGCTATTGCTCATCCTGTTCGCCCATGAAATGGGCCACTTTCTCGTTTGCCGTCGCTACGGTCTTCCCACAACGGCACCGTTTTTTCTTCCCGCGCCCTTCGGCCTGGGAACCCTCGGGGCCTTTATCCGGATCCGCGCTCCCCTCCGTCACAGGAAAGAGCTGCTCGATGTCGGCGCCGGTGGGCCGATCGCCGGTTTCGTCGTGCTTCTACCGTTGCTCGCCTATGGCATTTCTCAATCGAGTCCGGCCCGCCTTCTGATAGCCACTCCGGAGAAAGCCGTGGCGGCCCTCTACCTTCCCGGGGAGAGTCTGGTGATCCAATGGATCGGCAGGCTTCTCCACGGCGAGCTGCCACCGGACACGGTGCTCAATCTACATCCCGTGGCGCTGGCCGCCTGGGCCGGTCTACTGGCGACTTCCATCAACCTGCTGCCGATCGGCCAACTGGACGGAGGGCACATTCTCTACGCCGCTGCCGGACGCTATCAGCATCTCACCGCGTTGGCTGTTTGGCTGTTGATGATCGTCGGCGGGTTCAGCTGGCCCGGGTGGTGGCTGCTGGCGCTTCTCGTTCTCGTCTTCGGGCTGCGTCACCCGCCGGTTCACGACGAGAGTCTCGAGCTGGACCCACGACGCTTGGCAATCGCCATCCTGTCGCTCTTGATCTTCTTGCTGTCCTTTGCACCGAGGCCGATAGCCATCCTTCCGGTCGCCGACACCGAACCCGGCGGACTGGT
>JAOTZA010000465.1 GCA_029861655.1 Acidobacteriota bacterium
GCGTTCGAGATGAACCTCGGTGGTCAGCGAATCGAGCTTCGAGAGCTCGAAAAGATCTAACACCAGATCACCGAGACGCTCACTGTGCCGAAGAGCGGTTTCGATATAGCGTTGTTTCTCGTTGGCGGAGAGCTCACTCGACTTGACGATCAGCGTCTCGAGATAGCCGCGAAGAGAGGTGATAGGCGTGCGCAGGTCGTGGGAAACGTTGGCCATGAGCTCACGGCGAAGCGCGTCGGTTTTCTTTGTCTCCTGCAGCTGCTTGGCGAGCCGCAGGGCCATCTCCGAGACGGTATCTTCCAGCCCGGCGATCTCGTCGCGCCGGCCGACCGACGCCTTTGGACCGCTGAAATGCTCAGCCAGCAGCTCGGGAGATTCAAAGTCGCTGCCTTGGAACCGGCGCACCGAGGTCGCCAGACTGCGTACCGGGCGGGTGATGCGGGCGAACAGCCAGAGTCCGGCCGCGATCGCCGCCAGCAGGGTGGCTGCCAGGCCGGCGAGACCCAGCCTGAGGGCTCGGCTCGCTTGGACCATGGTTGCCGTGGTCTGGTACTGCTGGCCGCCCAGGATGACGTAGAGGAAACCTTCGTTCCGCTCAAGCGGCGCCACCGAGAACACCTTGCGGCCATGCGGAGATCGGGGGTCGTCGCCGAGGATCGGAAAGCTCTTCGAATCCTCCAGGAACTCGTGGATCGGTTCGAGCGCCACCTTCATCCGAACGACGCTCCCTTCGGGTCCGGAGTAGGAGAGAACGCTGCCATCGGAGGAGAGCAGGTACACCTCGATCGCCGGGTTGATGACCATCAGCATGTGAAAGATGTGCTCGAGCGCTTCGGGCTGGATCTCCCCATCTTCCATTGGGATCGACTCTTCCAGGAGATGCCGCGCGAGGTCCCGGTGGACATCTTGGTTGATCTCCTGAAGCAGCCGCCGATTCGACACCAGGTCGATGACGACAAACAAACCGGTGACTCCCAGGAGCACCGCGAGCAGGCCGGCGGTCAGGCGTGCGTAAAGGGTATCTAACACTGCTAAAGATCTTCCGCTCCGTCCCGGCCGGGGAATCGGTAGCCGACTCCCCAGACAGTCTCGATGAAGCGCGGTTTGGCTGGATTCGGTTCGATCTTGGCCCTCAGCCTGTTGATGTGCGAGTTGACGGTATGTTCATAGCCCTCGTGAGCGTAACCCCAGACCTGGTCGAGGAGCTGCCCTCGCGTAAAGACCATCCCCGGCCGGGCGGCGAAGTGGTAGAGAAGGTCGAATTCCTTGGCGGTGAGCTTGACCTCCTCGCCCTCCACCGTGACCAGCCGTCGGGCCCGGTCGATCGAGAGACCAGCGTGAGTTATGGAGGCGGGCTCCGTCGACGTGGGTTTGTCGAGGTCTTCGACTCGGCGAAACAACGCCTTGGCTCGGGCGACCAGCTCGAGAATGCTGAATGGCTTGGTGAGATAGTCGTCGGCGCCGACCTCGAGACCCAGGATCCGGTCGAGCTCGGTCGTCTTGGCGGTCAGCATCAGAATCGGGACACGACGACGTGATCCGGCGCGGATCCGCTTGCAGATCTCGAGGCCATCGAGACCCGGCAGCATCAGATCAAGAACGACGAGATCGTAGTCACAGGCTTCGACGAGCTCGAGGCCGCGGTGGCCATCGCCGGCGATCTCTGTTGAGCAGTTGAGGTCGCGTAGGTGGAGCTCGACCAGACCGGCGATATCCGGGTCGTCTTCGATCACCAGGACTCGGCGGCCGCTCTTCATCGCCATTGATTCTAGGTGTCAGACCTCACAGAATCCTCACGCGATTCGGGCTCGCGGGTGGTGCGGCGGAGCTCAAGCCGGGCGGACGCGCCGTGCCAGCCAGACGATCAGAGCGCCCAAAACCACCGTCGGCGGTCCTTCGCCCCAGGACCAGGCCGCAGGCATCGCGCTCGCAAAATCGATCGCGGTGAGGGCAACGCCCAGGGCAGCAGTCAACCAGCCGATGACGGCCAGCAACCTCCGGTGGTACCGAACGTCAAGGGCGAGGTAGATCGTCAGGACCCCGAACAGCGCGTAGACCGCTG
>JAOTZA010000466.1 GCA_029861655.1 Acidobacteriota bacterium
ACTTCTCGAGGAGCTCCGGAGCAAAGCGGTCTCCGAGCTCGTCGAGGAGGGAGTCGAGGCCGGTCAAGTCTCGATCAGACTGCGTCGGTTGTTCTTACGTCTCGAGGGTCAGGAGTCGGCGATAGAGGTCGATGCGACAGCAGGTGCAGCGCCGCGAGAGGCGTTTGCGAAAGCGTATCGCCGACTCTTCGGCTATGACCCGGGCGCGCGCCGAATCGAGGTCGAGAGCATTCGGGTGGTGGCGTGTGGCCCGTCGGGCCAACAGCCGCGGTCGGCCAACGGGCCCGCTCGCAGCTCGAGGGAGTCGCGCAGTAAGCCCTTCTTTGATGCCGAGACCGCCAAATGGACCGAGGTGCCGATCCTTGAGCGTCGAGAGATGTCGCAGGAAACAGTCGTGGACGGTCCCTTGCTGATCGCCGAGGACCACAGCGTCACGGTCGTGGAACTGGGCTGGGCCGCCAGCTGTGATGAGTTCGGCGATCTACGCCTGGTGAGGGGTGGCGAGTGAGCCGTTCGCTTCAACCCGTGCCGGCGGTCGAGCTCGAGCTCTTCACCAACCGATTCCGAGCTCTGGTCGACGAGATGGGCGAAATGCTCCGGCGAACGGCGCTGTCGGTCAACATCAAGGAGCGTCTGGATTTTTCTTGCGCTCTGCTGGATCCGGCGGGACGGCTGGTCGTCAACGCTCCGCACATCCCCGTTCACCTCGGGTCACTGGGTCTGTGCGTCCGCGCTCTGAGATCGGAAATGGAATTCGAGCCGGGAGATGTCGCGGTGACCAATCACCCGGCCTTTGGCGGGTCGCATCTGCCCGACGTCACCGTGGTGACGCCGGTCTTCGGCGGCGGGGCATCGAGCGAGAAACCCGAGCTTCTGG
This sequence comes from Acidobacteriota bacterium, assembly GCA_029861655.1. GTDB lineage: Bacteria > Acidobacteriota > Thermoanaerobaculia > Multivoradales > JAHEKO01 > JAOTZA01. Next base: position 878 of record JAOTZA010000466.1, read on the forward strand.
GCTACGTGGCGAATCGAGCTCATCACGCCGAGATGGGTGGGACGCGCCCGGGTTCGATGCCGCCAGACGCGACTCGGCTGTCCGAGGAGGGGGTCGTGATTCCGCCTCTTTTCCTGGTCCGCGGGGGGACTCCGCGCTGGAGCGAGATCGCCGGTCGCCTCTCCACCGGCCCTTTCCCTTCACGCTCGGTGGAGGAAAACCTGGCCGATCTCGCCGCGGCGCTGGCTGCAAACCGGAGAGGTGTCGAGCAGCTGGTCTCTCTGGCCGCGGAGTTCGGCGCCCAGACCCTCCGCCGCCACATGGCCGCTCTGAGCCGCCAGGCCACCGACGCTCTCGAGAGCGCTCTCGGGCGGTTTGCAACAGGCTCCTACTCGGCCGGTTCCCGACTCGACGACGGTACCCCGCTGCGGGTGCGGTTGGATCTGGCGCCGAACAAACTCGTGATCGATTTCGAAGGGACCGGAGGAGTGCATCCGGGCAACCTGAACGCCACGCCGGCGATCACACGCAGTGCGGTGTTGTACGTGCTGCGGCTGCTGATCGAGGAACCTTTGCCGCTCAACGAGGGCCTTCTGGATGGCGTCGAGGTGAGGATCCCGCTCGGTCTTCTCAACCCGGAGTTTGGGGCGGATCCGGCGAGCTCACCGGCGGTCGTCGGTGGCAATGTAGAAACCAGCCAGCGGCTGGTCGATACCCTTCTCGAGGCGCTGGGGGTAGCGGCCTGCAGCCAGGGTACGATGAACAACATCCTGTTTGGCAATGAGAGCTTCGCCTTCTACGAGACCGTGTGTGGCGGCGCTGGGGCGACCGCGCGATCCGAAGGTGCTACGGCGGTTCACAGCCACATGACAAACACCGCCATTACCGACCCCGAAATCCTGGAACATCGTTACCCGGTGCGGCTGGAACGGTTTGCGGTACGCCGCGGGTCGGGGGGCAAGGGCAAGCATCGGGGAGGCGACGGCGTGACCCGAGAGTTGCTCTTTCTGGCGCCGTTGTCGCTGTCGGTGCTCACGCAGCATCGTGTCGAAGAGCCCTATGGCGCCTCCGGTGGTGGCCCCGGAAGCCGTGGGTCGCAAGTCGTGCGCCGCGGGTCCGGCGATGAGATCGCACTCGAGCCGATTGACGGTGTCGATGTCGAGCCGGGCGATCGGCTGGTTCTAGAAACGCCGGGGGGA
>JAOTZA010000158.1 GCA_029861655.1 Acidobacteriota bacterium
AAAAATCACTCGCGACGAGGTGTTCGCGCTCTACGAACGGGTTCATCAGGCGATCGCCACCGGCCGGCCGGTGATGGCGCGTCGGGTCCGCGAGGATACCTCGTCGGTGACGACGGACTAGTCGATTCGAGTGTTCGAGGCCTCTCTGGCGACCCGGCGCGTCGACAAAAGCTCGGCACTCAGGATGGCCGCGAAACCGACGGCGAGCGCTACCACCATGAGAAGTACGGCACGGCGGTTGTCGCCGACCTGTTGCGCTCCGAAGATCGCCGACGCCAACGTCTGAGTCCGGCCGGGTATGTTCCCTGCGACCGTCACCGTGGCCCCAAATTCGCCCAGGGCCCGTGTGAAGCCGAGGATGGTCGCCGCCAGAAGACCGCGGGCGGCCAGTGGTAGCGTGACGCGACCAAAGGTGGCGAGGCGGGAGTGCCCCAGCGTGCGGGCCATCATCTCGAGTCGTGGATCCACCGCTTCGAAGGCGACGCGTGCCGTTCGTACGACCAGAGGAAGCGACATGACGGCGGCGGCCAGAACCGCGGCTTTCCAGGTGAGCAGGATCTCGAGATCGAAACCCAGGACGTCCCTCCCCAGAGGACCACGAACGGCGAGAAGACGCAGCAGAAGGAAGCCCACGGCCGTGGGCGGCAGGACCAGCGGCAGTCCCACCAGCGCCGACAGCACCCTCTTGCCTCGGAAGTCGTGTCTGGCCAGTGCGTAGGCCAGCAATGTCGCCGGTACGACGACCACCAGAGTGGCTATCGCGGCGACCCGCAGGCTGAGCAGAAGGACGGTGAGGATCTCGGAGTTCATCGAGCGATTCCGGTCGGGAACGATTCGAAGCCGTGCCGCCTGACAATATCCGCAGCGGATTCGGTTTCGAGGAAGTCGAGAAAGGCTCGGGCGGCCGCCGGTTGGCCACTCTCGGCGACCTGAACACCCCAGTAGGCGATGGGTTGTTCGGGGTCTGCCGGGAATTCGTACAGGACACGAACATGGGGCGAAGCGGCGGCATCGGTGCGGTACACGAACCCGAGGATCTGGGGGTCGGACTCGACGAGCGTGAGCGCCGCCCGAACATCGAGGGTCGGAGCCATGCGGTCGGCGAGGGCGTCCCAAAGGCTGTCGCCATCCGGGGCGTCGAGCCCTTGCAGTCGCCGCCGAGCGTAGCGGCCGGCGGGCACACCCCGGGGGTCGGCGACCGCCAGGTATCGGTAGTTGGGCAAGCCAAGGGAGGCTCGCCTCAGCAGATGGCCCGGCTCATCGATCGAAAAGGCCGCACTCCGGTGGCCGATAATCACCAAGCGGTTCGAGAACAGGGGTCGGAGCGACCCGGGTAGCGCCCGGCCTCGGTTCTCGAGGAAGCGTGCCCAGTCGGCATCCGCCGACAGAAAGACATCGGCCAACCCCGCGACCGAGATCTGCTGCGCCAGTGTGTTGGAGCCGGCGAAGTTGAAGATGACGCGGATGTCTTGCCGCTCCTCGAACTCCGCGCCGAGATCGCGGGCGACTTGGGCGAGACTCGCGGCGGCAAAGACTACGAGTTCGGCCCTCGAGTGGAGACCGTCTGTCCCGACGACCGGGGTCCCACAACCGCCGTAGACCCAGGCGGCCAGAATCGCTGCCAGGACTGTTACCGGCACGATGACTGCGTTTTGTCTCATCCCGTCTCTTCAGGTCTCTATCCCATGATCGCCAGGGTGTCGAAGAAGGGTCGCGTCAAGGCGTCCGGTCCGCTCGTCTCGGCGACCGAGGCGGCTGCTGCCGGTGAGAGACCCTTGCTGAAGAGCCGCCATGCGGTGTCGCTCGGAAGTTTGATTTGGGCCTCCGATTCGGTGACACCATCGCCGGCGTAAAGCCCCCAATCTTCCGACTGTCGCATGAGAACCCAGCGGCAGGAGGGCAGATCGGAGATCTCGACCAACACCCCCGTGCCCGTCTCGGCCTCGGTCTCCGAGTAGGCGCGGGGCAGGGCGCGGGCGAAGGCGTCGAGCACTGCGGTCACCACCAGATCGTCTTGTAGCCCGGGTCGCTCGGTCGCGTCGCGTATCTGCTGTTGATGGTGCCACTTCTCGGTCAGTTCGCGGGCCAGATCCATCCAGACGCGGGATTCCTTTTCCCCAGCCCAGGAGACCGGGAAACCTGCGACCGCCATTGGGTCGAGGGATGTGAAGTAGTTGTAGACCTCTCGGTTCGAAGTCTCGAGCTGATCGATGAGCACGCGTGGGCTCAGCCGCTCAGCGGCGAGGGTCCATTCGGCGTTCAAGCGGTCGAGAAAACCCACCAGCCCACGCCAGGTCGAAAGGTCATCTTCCACCGCGGGCTTCCACCCGTCGCGGTCGAGAGATAGGCGCCTCAGGTTGGCGTCGAGCAGATGCGCCGCGACGTCCTTGACCCGCCAGCTCTTGACCGCCTTGCGCTCCCAGTCGGCAGCGTCGAGCGACCGCAATAGCGGAGTCAGCTCGCGGTCGACCCACTGAATCAGCGGCAGCGAGTCGATCACCGCCAGCGGTGCCGGCTTGGATGGCTCGGCCATGACGAAACGATATCGCAGGCAAGGCGCGCCAGAGCGGAGGAGCCCAGCATCCGTGGTAGTTGCCGGCGCCTCTGTCCGCTGCGGCCATTCTTGAAGCAGCCTGGTCGAATGCTCGGCTGGAAACGGCGCTCGCTACTCAGCCTTGAACGAGTTCGCTCGCGCCTCGTTGTTCACCCGCGCGAACCGGCAAGAACTGCAACGGCCCTCGAGCGCTCGCGGGCTCACAGCGCTCCTGCCGGCGCATTCGCCGGGCTGCATAGAAGGCCAGTCTCCGTCGCGGTCGCTCTCGGGATCAACGGTGTCTGTCGGCGGACTCTGTCCAAGCCGAAGCCGGCGAATAGCCCGCGAGGCGAGCACCGAATCAGGAATAGGGCGAGTCCCTCAGAATCACCTAGGGAACGGGGTCAGTTCTGTTTGGTACTGGCCCGCAGCTGATAGAGCTTGCTGCGCGAACGAGCGACCCTCAGCCCCAGTCCGATCACGACCTTGAACGGCCAGGTCGCGCGCGCCTTCCAGCCGGTCTCGGTTGCAGCGGCGAAGCGGTGCCAACCCTCGCGGCTGCGCATGAAAATCCGCTGTCCGAGGGGCAGGCGGTGGCCTTCTTCGGCCTTGCGGACGACCGGACACGATGGGGAGTCGAGGCAGTAGGCGTGAAAGCGACCGGCCGCCAGATCTCTGCGGATCTCCTGCAAGATAGGGGAGTTCCAGGTCTGGCGGTATTCGTCCATCGGAGCGATGGGCTGGCCGCCATAGCAGCAGGGCATCACACCACGGCGGAGGATGTAGAGACTCTTCCAGGGCTCGGCGCATAGCGGCTGGCCTTCGGCGCCGAGGCTGGGGAGCGGCTGGGTGTCTGCGGCCTCGACAACTGGTGTTTCCGGGAGTTCCGTCTGAGCGATTGCCGACGCGAGGTCCGGATCCGCCACCGGCTGTTCGATCTCGGGTGTCTCGGTTGCCGTATCTTCTGTCTCTGTCGATTGAGTGGGCTCGACGTCGGTGAACTCGTCCACAAACGAGGAGGAGCCGCCGAAGTCCATCTGGTCGTTCAGACGTACCCCCTTCTCACGACACAGACGTGCCGTTTCGGCGCTGGCTCGGACCAGTTCATCGAAGGGCAGGAGCTCCTGCTGGTAGTCATAGCGGTATCCGGCGCGGTCCCAGACGAGATCGATCGAGTCGCCGGTGTTGAGCGGGCGTAGCACCAAGCTATCCGGTTGGAGCTCTCCGCACAGCCGTACGAAATCACCCAGCTCGTGAAGGTTGGCTCTCATGGGCATGAACACGAGGTGGATGCGCGGGAGGCCCTTGGTGGCGCCCTTGGCAGCGATCAGACGCCGCAGATTGGCGATCAAGAGATCCCATTTGTCGTTGCGCAGTTTGGCGTAGGTCTCGGCGGTTGCGGCGTCGAGCGAGATGTAGAGATCGACCGAGCGCCCAAGAAGCCGATTGATATTTCGGTCGGTCAAGATCTGGCCGTTGGTGGTCATCTCGAGGCGTTTGCCTTGCCGGCCAAAGGTCGAGAGCAGGTCGTCGAGGCTCTTCATCATGAAGGGCTCGCCGATCGAACAGTTGACCAGGTAGCTCGCGTTATCGAAGAACTCGCCGTACTCGTCGAGGGTTTCGCTCGTGAATGGCGCCCCGACATAGTCGCCCTCGAGATCTTTGCTCTGGTCCCACTCGCAGTAGACACAGGGTGGATTGACGTTGCAGGCGCCGTGCAGATCGATTCCCAGCGACGGCGGTGTCGAGTCGAGCTCGGTCTTGCGAGCGCGCATCTCCAGCGTGTTGCGCTGCGCGTTGGGATGTTGGCGGGCGACGTGCCGATGCCGTTCGGGGTCGGCGTGGAGCCGCGCCGCGCGAAGTCGTACCGCGAGCTCGCGGTCGTCTCCGGAATAGTAAGCGGGTGGAAAGCTCTTGTTGACCTCGAGCGCGAGCTCGTCGAGGCCGCTATCGACCGGGATCGACAGCACCATCCACCCGGCCGTCAAGTCGAACGACGCGGACTGTTCGCCGGCGCCGCCGGCTCCGCTCGTTCCGATACCGACGGCAGTCAGGACTTGCGACAGGTCCAGGAACTCTGAGTGGACCGAGATCTCGAGAAAACGGGGATGCGGAGCGGCGGCAAATGCAATCCGGCCGGCGCGGCTCATCCACCGAAAATCCTCCTGACCGTCCCATTCCTCCTGGTAGAAGCCGTCCTTCCACTCGATCGGCTCACTGGTGGCGAGGTAGAGAGGTGGCACCTCGGCTGGGGAGGCGCCGGTCTCGGCGATGACCCTCAGCCCGAGGCCGCCCGAAGGGGGCGCAACAACCGCGCGCGCAACCGAGCCGGGGTCTCGGCGGAGTGGGGGCTCGGACGACATCCGCGGGAGTCTAGCAGGGAGAGTGGCTGGCGGAACGGGCCTTGAGCTCGACCTACCGGCATCTGGAAGGAGCGTCGCAAGCACCGCGGAGCGAGCCTCTCCGCGTTCATGGAGCGGCGCTTGGACGCGATCCCCTGCGTTTTGCGGCAGCTGCGAGAGTGGGTCGAGACTAGCCCGACTTGGCCCGCCGCGCCTTCCACTCGCGACCAAAGCGGGTGCGCTTGACAAAGGACTTCTGGGTGCCGACCGAGGTGGTCGAGAGCGCCGCGTACAAGGCGGCCTTCTCGATCGCCAGCCGTTCTTTGGTGCCGCCGGCGAGAAAGGCCGCGAAACTGCCGATAAAGGCGTCTCCGGCCCCGGTCGAGTCGCGTGTCTTGACCTTGAAGGCGGGAATATGCGCTATCCCGTCAGGGCCTGCCACCACCACACCGCGGCACCCCAAGGTGAGAATCACCCGGCCGAAACCGAGGTCGAGAAGATGGGCGGCCGATGTCTTGGCCTCGGAGACCGTCGAGACCCTCATCCCGGTCACTTCTTCGGCCTCGCTCTCGTTGGGGATGAAGTAGTCGACGTCAACGGCCCGGCGGAGCTCGAAGTCACGCGCCGGTGCCGGGTTCAGGAGACAGCGCACTCCGTGCCGGCGGGCCAATTGAATGACGTGGTACACCGTTTCCAAGGGGATCTCGAACTGGAGGATCACGACATCAGCTTCTTTCAAGAGCGGTGCGGCGCGGTCGACAGCCGCCGGTGTCAGACGATCGTTGGCGCCTGTGACTACAACGATCCGGTTCTGACCCTTCTTGTCCACAAAGATGGGCGCCACGCCGCTGGCGGCACCTTTTACGACCTTGACATGCTGAGCGCCGATGCCGAGTGCCTCGAAGTTTCGCACCGTTGCCGGACCAAAGAGGTCGTCGCCCACCCGCGCCACCATGTGTGCGTCGGCGCCGCAGTAGCTGGCCGCCACGGCCTGGTTGGCGCCCTTGCCGCCAAAGCCGAGATCGAAGTCGTCGCCAAAGACTGTTTCACCAGGCTTGGGGAAACGACCTGTGAAGCAAGTAAGATCGACCACGGCACTGCCGATTACCAGGACTCGGGGACTCTTTTTGCGGGCCATCGATCCAATTCTTCCAGTCAGACCCGGCATCCTATAACCACATCCGGAGAATCTTGCGGTGCCCAACCCCGTTTTAGAAAGCGTGCATCCGGTCGTAGACGCAGCGCGTCACGTCCGGATCCACGACGACAAGCTTCACGAAGTCGCTGCCTGGATGGCGGCAGAAGACCTCTCGTGGCCGGAGTTCTTCTCGCCGCTTCATCCCAAGGACGAAAGGGATTGTCTCGACTTCATCTTTCTCTACAACACCATCAACTTCGCCTTTACGGACTTTGCCACGCGCGAGATCTTTCGTGTGCGGTACGCCGATAGAGAGTGGAGCGACACCGAGGCCATGGTGGCGTGCCTCAAGCGAGCCCTCGACGGCGGACTTCCCGTGCTCGAGGGAGGGTTTCTGGCCGATCTGACCCTCGGCGATCTCGAGAAGATCTTCGCCGGCAACATCCGGATGCCGATGCTCGACGAGCGGCTGGCTATCTTTCGGGAGGTCGGGAGGCGGCTGGTGAGCGATTTTCAGGGCCGTTTTCACCATTTCTTGGCGGACGGGCCGCAGCGGTTGTATGACCCTGCCGGAGATCGGAACGGGCTCCTCGAGCGGCTGGTGGATGTGTTCCCATCGTTCTTTGACTCGAGCTCCCACCAGGGTCGGTCGGTGCTCTTTCACAAACGGGCGCAGCTTCTTTGGTGGATGGTCTCGTGCCTGTTACGCGAGTCGAATCGAGTTGTGATCAAAGATCTCGACCAGTTGACGGCGTTCGCCGACTACATCGTTCCGATGGCGCTGAACCTTCACGGGATCTTGCGCTATGAACCCGCGCTCACACAGGCGATCGCGACAGGCGGGCTTCTGGGCCGCGACAGCGAGGAAGAGGTCGAGATCCGAGCGGCGACCATCTGGGCCGTCCACCGGCTCACCGCCGAGGTCAACCGACTGCGCCCACCGGATCTCCAGATCATCGAGCCGGTTGTCGATGCGCGGCTCTGGACGCGGTTCCACTGCACCCATGCCAGGCACCATTTGACCGTGACGACGGCTTACTAGTGGACTGTAACGCTCGGATCGAGAAGACCGGGTCCTACCCACAGGCGCGGAAGCGCCCACCCCTGTGGTCGTTGTGGATCGAACGAGACTCGGTCCTAATGCCAATCCAATCTAGGAGGTGGCCATGCACCGACCTACGCTTTTACTGCGCTCGGGCGTTGCGACGACTCTGCTTGCGCTTCTTCTCGTTGTCGCCGGCACCGCCGCCGAAGCGGCCAAGCTGGATCGTTACCTCGAGCGGCAGATGCACAAGGCGCGGTTGCCGGGGCTGGCGACGGCGATTGTCGTCGGGGATGAGGTCGTCCAGATCGGGAGCTACGGTTGGGCGAGCCCTGGCGAGCAGATCCCCGTCACCCCCGACACCCTGTTTCTGATCGCCTCCGTCTCCAAACCGGTCACGGCGACGGTTGCGATGCGATTTGTCGAGCGGCGTCTCCTCCGCCTGGACGATGACGTCAACCAGTACCTGCCGTTCGAGGTACGCAATCCCCGTTTTCCCGACCAGGCGATTACGCTTCGCCAGCTGTTGACGCACACCTCCTCGATCAACGACGAAGGGTTCTACCAGCGAAGTGCCGAGCTCG
>JAOTZA010000467.1 GCA_029861655.1 Acidobacteriota bacterium
GTAGCGGTTGCGCGGTGAAAAGACGCCGGCCCCTTTTTTGATGCCTAGTTTTCGCGAGTACTCGCTCCGCAACTGGTACGGCGCATGGGGTTCGACATAGTGGACCCAGAGCAAAAAAGGGCGCCCAGCGTCGTTCTCGAGATGCGCGTCCAGCCACTCGAGGGCCTCGACATTCAGGTCCTCGGCGGTCGACTCGCGCTTGGCCAGACCAAACCATCGTTTGCGGTTGAGAACCGCCGAGTAGCTCTCGAAATGTTCGTCCAACCCCGAGAGCTTTGGCCTCAAGGTCCAGTTCCCGACGACTGCAGCTGTTCGGTATCCGCGCCGCTGCATCACGTTCGAAAACGACACCAGCCGCGGTCGCACCCGCAGACCGTTGCGGGTCGAGCCATGATCGTGCGGATAAAGAGACGTCATGACCGAGGCCATTGCCGGCGCGGTCAGCGGCGCCGGCGTACGCGCGTGCTCGAAGCGCGCGCCGCGTTCGAGCAAGGCGTCGATTACGGGTGTCGTCGGGCGGTCGTGCCCGTAACCGCTCATCCGGTCGGTGCGAAGTGTGTCGACGGAGATCAGCAGCACGTTCGGACGCTTTGTTGGCCGCTCGGCTGCACCGGAGGCACCTCCGAGCGACATGGCCAAGAGCCCCGCCGCAACTGACGCGATTCCGAGACGTTGTAGGTAGCTCGACACGGCAGCAGAATCTACCAGACACGATAAGGTAGCGCACTTGCCGGAGAACCCGCCTTCGACGTCACCGACCCGAACCGAGCACAGGGCTTCCCCCGTCTGGTCCCTCGCCGGCACGATCCTCCGCACAGCGATTCTGGCACTGGCTGTCTTTCTCGTGGTGCGGCTCGTTTCATCGGTCAGCTGGGTAGATTTGAGGAACCGGCTGGCGACCGCCTCTCCCGCTCTTCTCGCGGCCACGTTTGTCGCCTTGATCGCTCGTTTTGCCGCCTGGCAACATCGTTGGTCGCTGGCTCTGCGTCAGATCGGGGAGCCCCGAGGACTCAGGGTTCGATTCGCGGCGCTGACCGCTTCGATTCTGATCAACCACGTCACGCCCACGGTCCGGCTCCTCGGGGGAATCGTCCGCGCGCGCTACCTTGCGGCACGGCAGGAGTACGGTTTTGCGCGGGTCTACGGCGCTGTTCTCTTCGATCAGCTGGTTCACCACGTGGTCTCGGGGCTCTTCACCTGGGCCGCACTCGTCGGCTTCACCTGGTATCTCGGCCGCACCACCCTGACCTGGCTCGCTGTGAGCGCGGCGCCTCTGCTGGCGGCCTATCTCTTCTGGCGCTCGAGACGTGGTGAACCCAGCCCACAACGCCGGCTGGCGAGGGTACTCACTCGACGAATTCGCCAGCGGTCGCAGCGTTTCGACCTCTTTTTGAATCGCGGCCGCGAGACCGTGGCCGTGTTGACGGGTCTGCTCAAGAACAAGCCGGTGATCCTCCAAGGCGCATTCTGGACTGCGGTAGTTTTCTTCTTGAACTTCTCAGCCCAGGCGCTTCTCTTCGCAGCGATCGACGCCCGGGTCGCGCCGATCGCGGTCTTCGCCGTCGTTGCTCTCGGGAGCGTCGCCGGCGCGCTTGCGGGAACCCCTGGCGGAATCGGATCGACCGAAGCGGCGATGATCGCCGGCTACGCCGCTTTGGGCATCGAGAGCGCCGATGCGGTAACCGCCGTCCTGGCCTTTCGCGGTTTCCACTACATCTCGGTCATCGTGACGGGTCTGCCCTCGCTCATCTGGCTCTCGATGATCGGTAGACTCCGGGCTCCTATAATCGGCCGATGAAAAAAGCGCTCGGTTCCTTCGCGATCGTCCCGCTTCTCTGCCTGTTGCCGGCGGCCGTCGGTGTCGGTGGCTGCGCAGGTGCTGCGCCGCCCAGGGGATCGGGCGAGACGCCTCGTCGGGTACCGAACAAACCGGTCATTCATCCGCATCCACCAGATCGCCAGGTAGCCGAACCCAGCGAGCGGGGTTTCACCGTACTCTCGTTCAACGACACCTACCGGCTCGAGGGCGTCGAGGGAGGCGCCCGCGGCGG
>JAOTZA010000159.1 GCA_029861655.1 Acidobacteriota bacterium
AGGCCCGGGGCGAGACCTTTTACCCGGGTGCCAGCCGCATCCACCTGGCGTCGTTTCCACCAAAGGAGCGTTGGGACGACTGGGTGGAACTCGACTCGAAGTCTTGGCCCAAGCAAGTCGAAAAACGCTACATGCTCGTGCCCACAACCTGCTTCAACTGCGAGTCGGCCTGCGGGCTCCTGGCCTACATCGACAAGGACACCCAGGAAGTCCGAAAGTTCGAGGGCAATCCCGAACACCCCGGTTCGAGGGGCCGCAACTGCGCCAAGGGTCCGGCGACCCTCAACCAGGTGACCGACCCCGACCGCATTCTCCACCCCCTCAAGCGCGTCGGTGAGCGAGGCGGGGGCAAGTGGGAGAGCGTCGGCTGGGACGAGGCGCTCGACGATCTGGCGGGACGCATCCGCAAGGCCATCCAGGAAAAGCGCCAGGGCGAAGTGATGTACCACGTCGGGCGCCCGGGAGAGGACGGCTTCACCGAGCGGCTGATGGCGGCCTGGGGAGTCGACGGCCACAACTCGCACACCAACATCTGTTCGTCGGGGGCCCGAGCCGGGTATCAGTTCTGGTCCGGGATCGACCGGCCGAGCCCGGACCATGCCCGTGCCAAAGTCATCCTTCTGGTCAGCTCGCATCTCGAGACCGGCCACTACTTCAACCCTCACGCTCAGAGGATCATGGAGGCGAAACACGACGGGGCCAAGCTCATCGTCGTCGACACCAGGCTTTCGAACACCTCGACCCACGCTGACTTCTGGCTTCCCACTCAGCCGGGGTCGGAGGCGGCGTTCCTGCTGGCGATCGCCAACTACCTGATCCAAAACGATCTCTATAACAAGGAGTATGTCCGCCGCTGGTGGAACTGGGAAGAGTACCTGGCCGCCGAGCAACCGCGGCTCGAGCCGAGCTTCGAGAACTTCGAGCGGATGCTCGCGACGGTCTACGAGGGATACACCTTCGAATACGCAGCCCGGGAATCCGGCATCGATGCCCAGACCATCCGGCGTGTAGCCGAAACGGTGGCGACCGCCGGCACCAGGCTCTCGACCCACAACTGGCGAAGCGCCGCCGCCGGTAACGAAGGCGGCTGGCAGGTTTCCCGTACGCTGTTTCTCCTCAATGCCCTGCTGGGGGCGGTTGCCACCCCCGGCGGCCTCTACCCCAACGCCTGGAACAAATTTGTAGCCCGTCCGATCCATCTGCCGCGCCATCCCGAGCACTGGAACGAGCTGACCTATCCGCTCGAGTACCCACTGACGCAGAACGAGGTCTCGTTTCTGCTGCCGCATCTCGTCAAGCAACGTCAGCAGCGGCTCGATGTCTACTTCACCCGGGTCTACAACCCCGTGTGGACCAATCCCGATGGTTTCTCGTGGATCGAGATGCTGACCGACCCCGACAAGGTCGGGCTGCACGTGGCACTTACCCCCACATGGAACGAAACCGCCTATTTTGCCGACTACATCCTGCCCATGGGGCACTCCTCCGAGCGACACGATATTCACTCCTATGAGACCCACGACGGCCAGTGGATCGGGTTTCGCCAACCGGTGCTGCGCGCCGCGCGCGAAAGGCTTGGCGAGGCGGTCACCGACACCCGCGAGACCAACCCCGGAGAGGTGTGGGAGGAAAACGAGTTCTGGCTCGAGCTCTCGTGGCGCATCGACCCCGACGGGGAGTTGGGGATTCGCCCCTTTGTCGAATCCAAGAAGAACCCGGGCGAGCGTCTGACGGTCGACGAGTACTATGCCTATATCTTCGAAAACTCGGTCCCCGGTCTGCCGGAAAGCGCGGCGGCCGAGAATCTGTCGCCGCTCGAGTACATGCGCCGGTACGGCGCCTTCGAGGTCAGCCGCAACATCGGACCGCTCTACGAGCACGAGGTACCCGAAGACGAACTGGAGGATCTGGCCCGGGGCCCCTTCGGACGCATCTTCACTCGCACGGCGGCGCCGCCTCCGGTCAACCTGGCGCCGACCGGAGCACCCGCCGGCGATGGCGAGGGGCGGCGAGCGGTTGGAGTGGCGATCGACGGCAAGATCCTCCGCGGTTTTCCCACCCCCAGCGGCAAGCTCGAGTTCTACTCCTCTACCGTCGCCGCGTGGGGGTGGCCCGAGTACGCGATCCCTACCTACATCAAGAGTCACGTGCATCCGGAAGCGATGGATCCCGACCAAAAAGTCCTGATCTCGACCTTTCGGCTACCTGTACAGATCCACACTCGCTCAGCCAATGCCAAATGGCTCGACGAGATCGCCCACACCAACCCGCTGTGGCTGCACACGAGCGACGCCGGAGCGATCGGCGTCGCAACCGGAGATCTGGTGCGGGTCGAAACCGAGACCGGCTATTTCGTGGTCAAGGCCTGGGTCACCGAAGGCATCAAGCCCGGTGTCGTCGCCTGCAGCCACCACATGGGTCGCTGGAAGCTGCACGAGCCGCAGGGCGCCGGCCAGGAGCCGGCCCAAGCCCAGCGTCAGTTGATGGCCACCGTTTCTCTCGACCACGACGGTCCGGAATGGGAGATCCGACGCAAGAAGGGGGCCGGCCCCTACGAGTCGAGCGACCCCGACACCTCGCGTATCTGGTGGACCGACGTCGGGGTTCACCAAAACCTGACCTTCCCGGTCCACCCCGACCCGATCTCCGGTATGCACTGTTGGCATCAGGCCGTCCGGGTACGCAAGGCGGAGCCCAGCGACTCCTACGGCGACATCTCGGTCGACATCGGCAAGTCGCACGAGGTCTTTGAGAAATGGCTGGAGAAGACCCGTTCGGCTGTCGACCACTCTCCCGACGGAACGCGGCGCCCCAGCTGGTTGGTCCGTCCGGTCAAGCCGGTCGAGAGGGCGTACCAGTTGCCGGTCGAAAGCCGACGCTAGCGGTTGAGTGAAAACCCCGGCTCGCTCCGCGCTGGCCAAGGGAACCGGTGCCTTGCAGCAACTCATGACAGCGCTCGCCCGTCTGGCCGAAGCGCCGTCTTCGGAAAGCGGTCGTCTCGCACAGCTCCTCGAACTGGGACCGCCGGCCGACAAGGGGGAGTATGCAGACCTCTTTTCGTTCCAGCTCTACCCGTACGCCTCGGTCTATCTCGGCGCCGAGGGGATGATGGGAGGAGAGGCACGCGATCGAATCACCGGGTTCTGGCGGGCCCTCGACCTCGAGCCGCCCCCCGAGCCCGATCACCTCGCGACGCTTCTTGCCTTCTACGCCGAACTGTCGGCAGCGACCGGAAGGATCAACGACAGACGGTCGAGCCTGGCCACCGAGCGGGCTCGCGTGGCCTTTCTTCACGAGCATTTGCTGAGCTGGCTGCCTGTGTATCTTGCCAAGCTCGAGCTCCTCACGGCCGGTTTTTACCATCGCTGGGCCCGGCTGCTGGCAGCGACGCTAGAGACCGAGACCTCCCGAGCCCCTGTACCCGATCGACTTTCCCTTCATCTGAGGGAGGCCCCGCGTCTGCCTGCGCCACAGAATGTCGGCGGAGAGGCGTTTCTCGAGTCACTGCTCGCGCCGGTTCGCACCGGATTTCTTCTCGTTCGCTCGGATCTCACGCGCGCCGGTCAGGACCTCGGGCTGGGCGTGCGGGCCGGCGAGCGCAAGTTCGCTCTCAAAGCGCTCCTCGCGCAGGACGCCGCAAGCACTCTCGACTGGCTGCGGCAAGAGGCCCTCGGACAGGCTCGCTCGCACGCCGCATCGACCGTCTTGCCCGCAACGGCTCGCGACTTCTGGCGGGCTCGTGCCGAGACCGCGGCCAAGATCCTCGAATCGGCGCGGAACACGCTCTAGCCCCTAAAGAAACTTCGCCGTCCGCCCTTCCATCAGCGGCTGCAGGTCTTTGCGCACCAGGAGCAGCAACAACAGGCTGGGGACGACCATGCACGTCGTGATGACGAAAAAGAGCGACCAATTGCCTCCTAGAGCATCGACGACCGCGCCACTGCCGGCCGATAGCGTGGTCCGGGAGAGATTGCCCAAGGAGGCGAAAGCTGCGTACTGCGTCGCCGTGTAGGTGCGATCGCATAGCTGCGAGATAAAGGCGACGAAGGCTACGGTCGAAATGGCGGTCGTGAACTGATCGGTCACGACGGCGCAGGTAAAGAGCCACTTCACCGGATGAGCCGCAAGCAGCGCAAACAGCAGATTGGTAGAGGCCATCGCCACGCCGCTCGCGAAGATACCCTTGAACAAGCCGTAGCGGGCATTGATCAGACTCCCGACCACCGAAAAAAAGCACACCGAGAACGTACCGAGACCCTTCTGGTAGAGGGCGATGTCGGACTTCGAGAACCCGATCTCTTTGTAGAAAACCAGCGACATCCGGCCAAGGAAGGCCTCGCCCACTTTGAACAGGATGATGGTGGCGATGATGATCGCCCCAACCCGGGTCCCATGGCTGCGGAGAAAGCGCTCTACCGGCATGTAGTAAATCGAGTAGACGCGGGCGAGAACCTCGGCGCCACGCCGATCGCGGCGAACCACGATCTCCTTGATCAGATAGAGCAACGCCCATAAGGCCAGGGCCGCGGTCAGCAGGACGCCAAACAGCATCCCGAACCCGACCCAGGTCCGCTCTCCAACCCGGGACTCCAGTCCCGACTTCGCATAGGGATGAAGGAGCAAGGTCAAAAAGAACGCGGCCACAGCGCTCGAAACGAGCGCCGGACGGCCGAGCACGAATCGAACAGCGCGCCCCCGCAGGCCCCTGGCGCTCGTCGCGACCAACATCTCGCGCATCCTGAGTACATCTTCTGACTGGCCCGCTTCGCGTTCCGATCGCGGTGGCTCCTCCACGAACCACAGCACGGCTGCAAGGCTCACCGCGATCACCCCGAGCGTCACCAAATAGGTGAGCGGCCAGTAGTCCTCTACGCCTCGGTTCTGGAACGCCTGGGCCGTGAACAGCGCCAGCGAGCCACCCAACCCGTACCCCGCCCACCATCCCGAGGTCGCCATCGCCGAGCCCGCGCCCACCTTCTTCGCCTCCATTCGGCCGATGAGCTCGATGCGGGTTGCGTCGATCGCGACATCCTGCGTGGAGCTGGCGATAGCGATCGCGAGCGCCCAGCCGGACATGGCGACGATGTCGTGAGCCGGATCGAGCCGCGACAGCGCGGCAACTCCTAGTGCGATGATCCCCTGCATCGCGGTGATCCACGAGCGTCGCTGCCCAAGAGCCCGAGTCAAGAAAGGGATACGAACGCTGTCGACCACCGGCGCCCACAGCATGTTGAAGGCATAGACCGTGAAGACCAGACCAAAGAGCCCGATGCCGCTACGGCTAAAACCCTCCTCCTGTAGCCAAAGTGTGATCATCGAGCCAATCAGCACCCAGGGGAAACCGCTGACGAAACCGATGAGCAGGATCTTTGCCATCCGCCAGTCGGCGTATATCGAGAGCGCGTTCGTCAGCCGCGCGGTCCGCTTACTGCTCATGGTGACGGCATCGTCTCATCCCAGGCCCCCCTGGAGCTAATCGAGAAGACGCGTGTCTGGGCCCCGAAGGCGGCTCCGGCAAGGAACAGAGCCTCCCCGTGACCGCCCCGCGGCGTGGGAGGCGCGCAGTCCCGTCAGGTGGGGAACGCCTTGGCGGCGTGTGCCAACCTGCAACGAGAGTTCTGAAGCCAGGAGGCCGTATGAGAGCGCTTGTCGCAGCCGATCTGATGACTCCCGAGGTCCTCGCCGTCGGGTTGGATACGACCATCCCGGAATTGGCGACCTTCCTTCTCGACAACGAAGTCACCGGAGCCGTCGTAAAGAGCGAGAAGGGCCACCCGGTCGGCGTCGTGTCTTTCACCGACATCGCAGCCGCGGCGGAGAGCGATCTCGCCAGAGAGGGAACGGAAGAAGCAGCCGGCTTCTACGTCAGGACCCGCGACGCCGGCACCGCGGATGCGCCGCCGATGTCCAAACACCTCGAATCGGTTCCCGTCAGCGAGATCATGACGCCACGTCTCCATTTTGTCGCTCCGAGCACACCGGTGAGTGAAGTGGCGGCAACTCTTCTCGACCTCCGGCTCCACCGGCTGCTCGTCATCGACCAGGATGAGCTCGTCGGAATCATTTCGACATCCGACCTGATCGGGCTCCTGGTCGAGTCCGCCTGACGGCGGCCGAAAACTCTCGCTAGGGGCTTGCTCAAAAACCCTGCCGGGTCGCGTTGCGAGCGCCATGGCTGTCGCAGGCAGGCGCCGCGACGCAGGCGATGCCAAAGCATCATCGAGGAGCGGCAACACCGCTGCGGCGGCCACGCCACCGCGACCCGAACGGCGACAGGGGGTTGGGCGACCCAGCAGGGTTTCTCAGCAAGCCCTTAGTGGGCCGCGATTTCGACTGATTCGCGTTTCGAGCCGCGATTCGGGTCGCAGAGTGCAGTCAGCGAATGACGCTGCTGAGGTTCTCGACCCTTGGATGAGAAGTGCGCGGCAACGATTCGCGCGGACAAGCTGGGGTCGGTTCGTTTGGCCGGCCGCATCTCCCCGCTAACAAACGACGAGCAGTAGCTCTTGACCAGCATGGGACGCACCTGGGTCCAGCGGTGGCCCACATAGTGGTTGTTGTTGATCGATTCGTCGAAGTCGTGGTTGACGTAGTTCTGGAGCTCGATCACGCGCGTCAACCGCCACAGCCCGTCGCTCTGCTCGAGATGAGGCCTTGGTCCCTCGCAGAGTCCTCGCGCCAGCCTCAGCCCCTGAAAATTCGCCTCCAGGTCCGCGTAGGAAAAAACGCCGTCGGCATAGCCACCAACAAAATAACGTTCCATCATCAGACCCCAGCCCACCACCCTGCGCAGAGCCTCTTCCTCGCTCAGCCCCCGTTGGAGATGTTTTCGATAGCGTGTGTAGTAGCGGCGGCCGAATCCGAACACGTGCCCAAACTTGTCGATCCCGAAACGCACCTCTCCCACCTGGATGGTGCGCGACAGTGGAACGATGAAAGGAAACGCCGGGCGCCGGTAAATCGACCGCCGCGTGTAACCAAAACCGCCCACGTCGTCGCTCGGGAATCGGTCGATCTCGCCACTCGTCTTGACAAATCGCCTCAGCCGCGAAGACAACATATTCTGAAACAAACGACGGTAGATTCTCGGCGGTAGATCCTCGCATTCCAGCTCTTCCGGGTTTCTACCGTTGACCCGATCGAGCACCAACTCGACGTTGCTATTGATGAAATCGTTGATCGCGCCGGCCGAGTCGGCTAACTCGACATCGGCCGCGAGATACTGGTCGGTCTCGAATGCACAGAGGGGCGAACCGGCCCAAGTGACGCCCAGGAACGCGACCAGGCAGGCGCCGCAGCGCCGCACAACGAGCCGACGAGGATTCGACAGGCTGCCGACCATCAGCCACATTCTACGCAAGTCACGGTGGGAGGCACCGGCTGTTAGAATTCCACCCCGCCGCCACGTCGACCGCGAGCACGCCCACTCATCATGTACGAACAGTTCTACGGCTTTCGCCAATCGCCGTTCAACATCACGCCGGACCCTCATTTCCTCTTCCTGAGCGAGCGTCACCGCGAGGCGTTCAACCATTTGCTGTACGGGATCGAGGCACGTAAGGGCTTTATCCAGATCACTGGTGAAGTCGGCGCCGGCAAGACAACCCTGTCGAGTGCCCTGCTGGAG
>JAOTZA010000468.1 GCA_029861655.1 Acidobacteriota bacterium
CTTGCTGAGGTTGAGCCCCCGGCGAGCGAAGACCTGGAGGCAGTCGGCCAGGGCGCCGTGGCGGTGGGCAACGCTGAAGACAAGCGAGACCTTGGCGGGTTGCCGCTCGTCGAGCGGTTCCGCGGTTGGCGCCAGCAAAAGGAACCGTGTGAGGTTTGAGGGGCGGTCCGCGATTCCGGTCTTGAGAACCTCTAGATCGAGCTGTGCAGCCGACTCGACGGCTCCGATCGCGGCGATTGATAGGTCACCGTCGTCGGCTACCGAGGCGACCGCGGCGGCGGTGTCGTAGTAGCTTTCCACCCGGCAGTGCCCCATGGCGTTCAGAAACTGCTGGCACTGCTGCAGGGCCACCGGGTGCGAACGGATGAGTCGCAGCTTTTCGAGCGTCGCCCCCGGCGGTGCGATGAGGCAGTGTTCAATCGGCAGGACCTCCTCGTCGACCACTGAGAGCGAGCGCTCGGCGAGCAGTTGATAGATCTCATTGAGACTGCCGGCGATCGTGTTCTCGATCGGCAGCAGCGCGTAGTCGGTTTCGCCGGCTTCGAGCGCGTCGACGACGGCCTGGAAGGTCCGCAGACCGACCGGAATCAGGTGTTCCGCCGAGCGCACCGAGAACAGCTTGAGGATTGCCAGGTGGCTGTAGGAACCGGGGACGCCTTGAAACCCGACCCGCGTCATCGTGGGAGTCTTTGTGTCTTCCTGGCTGCGTTTGAGCACCCCCTCTTGCACGCGTCGTGAGTAGTTGAGAATCTCTCTCAGAATCCTCCCCAAGTAATAGCTGGACAGCCCCTCCTCCTCCGCGGCGCGGGCCCACGCCGAGAACAGCTCCTGCTCACGCTTTTCATCGCGCAGCGGCGCACCCGGGTCTTCGCTCTTCTCGGCGGCGATGTCGTGAACCAACCGCATCCTGGCGGCCAGATCGTGGACGATCTCTTGATCGATGGCGTCGATCTTGTCGCGGGTCGTCTTGTGAGCGGTCATGTTTCTCTCCCTTTGTTGGACGCCGCCGGGCAAAGAAAAAGCCCACCCGCGTCGGTTTTGCCGATGGGGTGGGCTCGAGTTCTTGCTGGCTTGCCGTGGCCTAGAGCATGCGTCTCCCGAGAGCCGACCCCTTGGACGGGCTAAAAAAGCCTCCAAAAAAAGCTCCCGTTTGCTTGCCGACCACGATCACGATCCACAGACCCTACTCATCGGCGACGGGGAAGTCAAAAAGACTTGTTGCTGCCCTTCTCGAGTGGCTTGACCCGTCGGTGGGGAAGATCTAGGATGAGTCAGAATGACTCATTTCGAGTCGTGGCTGGCGCAAGCGTCGGAGAACCATCATGAAGCAGCTGACCCTGAGAGGCTTTGATCCCGAACTCGAGCGGCGGCTTCGGAAGTTGGCTGGCGATCTCTCGATCTCACTCAATCGAGCCGCTCTTCTGCTGATGCGGCGGGGTGCCGGTCTTGCGCCTCCGGTCTCGCCGAGCGCGCACGGCGAACAACTCGAGGGCCCGATTGCTGGCGCCCTCGACAAGTTCATCGGTGGGTGGTCAAAGGAGGAAGAGGAAGAGCTGTTGAGCGCGATCGAGGTCTTCGAGCAAATCGATAGCGATCTTTGGGAATGAGGCTGCTCCTCGACACCAATGCCTATTCGGCGTTCACGAGGAGGCATCGCGAAGTGCTGTCGCGCGTGAACGAGGCAGATCGGGTGCTGATCTCGCCGATCGTTTCCGCTGAACTCCAATACGGCTTTCGCGCAGGCAGTCGCCTTGAGGAGAACATGGCTCGATTCGAAGCGTTCCTGTCGAATCCGCGAGTCGAGTTCGTCCCGATCACCTCGACGACCGCGGATCGTTTCTCGCGGTTGGCCAAGGTGCTTCGTGACAAGGGGCGCAAGATCCCCAGCAACGATTTGTGGATCGCGGCCCAGGTTGTCGAGACGGGTGCCGATCTGCTTTCGGCGGACGTGCACTTCGCCGAGATCGACGGCTTGGCGTGGATTTCTTTCTTGCTGAACGAAGAAGACACCGTGCGCGAGCGAGTCCGTCGGTACTACGCAGAAGTGCC
>JAOTZA010000469.1 GCA_029861655.1 Acidobacteriota bacterium
CTCAGCTCCTCACTCCATTGCCCCAACCCCTAATCGGTGCACCACCTCCTCGAGGGACAGGATTTCCGCGGACTTAGGTCTTGGGTCGATTGCTGACCGTTACCTGCGGATCGGCGAGCTCCGACCAGAGGTGACTGTAGGCCAAGGCCAATCGGTAGGCGAGCTGATCGTTGGTGCTTGAGCCGCCGTGACCGCCCTCGGTGTTCTCGTAGTACCAGGTCTCCTGACCGAGCTCCAGCATCTTGGCGGCCATCTTGCGAGCGTGCCCCGGGTGGACGCGGTCGTCACGCGTCGAAGTGAAAAAGAAGACCGGCGGGTACTCAGTACCCTCTCCGAGATTCTGGTACGGCGAATACGTCTGGATGTAGCTCCACATGTCCGGATCGTCCGGGTCGCCATACTCGGCCATCCAACTCGCTCCCGCCAGAAGCTGGTGGTAGCGCTTCATGTCGGAAAGCGGCACGCCGCAAACCACTGCTCCCCACAGATCGGGGCGGCGCGTCATGGCTGCACCCACCAAAAGCCCGCCGTTGCTGCGGCCTTCGATTCCAAGGTGCTCCGGTGAGGTGATATCGCGTGCGATCAGGTCCTCCGCCACCGCCTCGAAATCCTCGAATGCCTTGTGACGGTTCTTCAAAAGGGCAGCGGCATGCCAGCCCGGGCCAAACTCGCCACCACCACGAATGTTGGCCAGCACAAACACGCCGCCGCGTTCGAGCCAGAGCTTGCCGTAGGCGCCAGAGAGCGCTTCGTAGGAACCCGAGTACGACGGGGTCAGCGAAACCCGAAAACCGCCGTAAGAGAAGATGTGGGTCGGGTTGGTGCCGTCGAGTTTCAGGTCCCTCGACGCAACAACGAAATATGGCACCCGGGTTCCATCGGCGGAGGTGGCAAAGTGCTGTTCCGCTTCAAACTTCCCACCGTCAAACGTTGCGTCCTGGGTCTTGATCTCCTCGGGGTGCCAATCCGGACCGGAGACGTGGTACAGCGTCGGCGGAGTGTTGAAGTTCTCGTACTCGACAAACAAGTTGCCGCTCTTGGTGTCGACACTGGCGACGCTCAGAGCACCATTGTCCGGGAACGGAATCGATTCGCTCTCCCAACCTCCGCCTTCAACCGGCCGATAGCGATGGAGCTTGCCACGCACGTTTTCGAGCATCGTGACCAGAATCCCCTCGGGTGAGGCGTCGACGGCTTCGACCACGGACTCGGCCGTCGGCTCGACCAACACCTCGATAACCGGCTCGGTTTCACCGTAGAGCGACTCGGGGGCGACGATTACGACCGAACCCTGGGTCAGCGTCTTCTCGCCCAGCCGCCAGTCCTCCTTCAAGGAGATGATCAGCTTGCCCTGGTAGCCGTCCTCGATCCTCGCAGTTTCCGGGAGCTCGAGCTCGTGAAGCTCGTCTCCAACCAGGTGATAGCGCTTGGCATTCCAGAAGGTCAGGCCTTCTGTAATCAGGTCGATGTCGCCGTCGTCCGTGTGATAGCGGGTGCCACCGGCGCCGATCGAACTCGCCGCGCCCTCGTAGAGAGTCCGCGCCTCGGACATAGCCGTGCCTCTTTTCCAGAGCTTTGCGATTCGCGGATAACCCGAGTCAGTCATCGAACCTTCGCCGAAGTCGGTGCCGAGAAACAGCGTGTCGCGATCCACCCAATCGACCTGGTTCTTGGCCACCGGCACTACGAAGCCACCGTCTCCAGCGTGGACAAACTCCAGGGTCTCCATGTCGAACTCGCGAAGCGTGCTCGCGTCACCACCACCCGGGGAAAGACGCATCAAACAATGTCGGTACTCGTCCGGCAGGCAGTCGATTCCCTTGAAGACCCATTTCACGTCATCGGCCACCGACATCTCGTCGATGTCCAAAACGACCTCCCACTCTGGGTTGTCCCGACGAAGCTGATCGAGAGTCGTGCGGCGGTACAACCCACGGGGATGCTGCTCGTCGCGCCAGAAGTTGTAGAGAAAGTCGCCGCGCTGCCGGACACGCGGAATGCGTGACGTCGAGTTGAGCGCCGCCAGGGCGTCGTTGTAAAAGGAATC
>JAOTZA010000470.1 GCA_029861655.1 Acidobacteriota bacterium
GGGCGGAGTTGATCCGGCGTCTGCTCGAGTATCAGAAGTACAAGCGGGTCGCCGAAGATCTGGGTGCACGAGCGATCGCCGGGCGTGACGTATTTTCCCGTGGTTCGCCCACCCGGCATTCGGACGCTGTGCCCGCACTTGCCAATTTCAGCGTCTTCAGGCTCATCGACGCGCTCAAAGATGTCGCCAAGCGCATCAATGACGAGATGTCGCTCCAGGTGGATGCCGAGCGAATGTCGATCCAAGAGCGCATCGGGGAGCTCGTCGAATTGCTGCGCGAGCGGCGTCGCTGTCGGTTCGATGAGCTCTTCGAGGGGATCAGCACGTCTTACGAGCTCGTGGTCACCTTCCTCGCCCTCCTCGAGATGGCCAAGATACGCCTCGCGAGCATCTACCAGACCGACCACGAAGAACCGATCTACCTCGAGTACACTTTGCTCGACGAGGGCGGCAAGCCTTTGGTGCCCGAAGACGTGGCGCGAACGCTCGCCGGGCATGAAGCCCCGACCATGGAAGAACCGCAAGACCGGCGACAAGAGTCCGCGGTCGTGCCAGCCGGCTCGTCCGGCAACTACGGATGGATTGAAGACGAAGCGAAGTCATGACCCAACCCCAGCAACCAACCGAAACAGCCCTCGACGACAATGGCGCCCCCGCGCCGCTGTCGCACACCTCTTCGGTGTTGAAGAACGTCCTCGAGAGTCTGATTTTCGTCTCCGACAACCCCGTCTCGGCCAAGCGCCTCGCCCGGAGCGCGCATGCCACCATCGCGGAAGTGCAGCCTCTCTTGGATGAGTTGGTCGCCGACTACCAGGGCCGCGGCGTCCGTTTGTATTTCGTCGCCGGGGGGTACCAGTTCCGTTCGGCAGCCGACAGCTCTGAGTTCGTGAAGACCTTCGTGGCGCCGAAGCCCCTACGCTTGACGCGCGCGCAGCTCGAGACTTTGGCCATCGTCGCCTACCGCCAGCCGATCACCCGACCCGAAGTGGACAACGTGCGCGGGGTGGACTCCGGCTCGGCCCTCCGAATGCTCGCCGAGCGGAGCCTCGTGAAGATTCTCGGTCGAAAAGACGAGCCCGGTCGGCCACTCGTGTACGGCACCACCGCGCGCTTCTTGGAGTTCTTCGGGCTGAGCACCCTTCAAGATCTGCCTACGCTTCAGGAGTTCAGCGACCTGACCGAAGAGCACAAGGCGCTCTTCGAGCTCAGGACCGGCGAGTCGATCGACCTCGCGGCAGCCGAGATCGCCGCAACCGAAGCCCTCGAAACCGCGGAACGCAAGCTCCTCGAGCAAGAGGAAGCAGCCCGTCTCGCGGCCGAGCAAGAGGCCTACTCGGACGACGAAGAGGACGACGGGTGACCTTTCAGGAGCTCATTCTCGGGCTCGAGCGGTTCTGGGCCGAGCGCGGTTGCCTGATCGTCCAACCCTACAATTCCGAAGTCGGCGCAGGGACGTTCAACCCGCACACATTCCTTCGAGCGATTGGGCCAGAGCCCTGGAACGTGGCGTACGTCGAACCGAGTCGCCGCCCGACCGATGGACGCTACGGCGAGAACCCGAACCGGCTTCAGCAGTTTCATCAATATCAGGTGATCCTCAAGCCTTCGCCGATCGAGATTCAAGATCTTTACCTCGAGTCCCTCCGCGCGCTTGGGACCGATCCCAACCGCCACGACATTCGTTTCATCGAGGACGATTGGGAGTCCCCAACGCTCGGCGCGTGGGGCCTCGGGTGGCAGGTCTGGCTCGACGGTCTCGAGATCAGCCAGTTCACCTATTTTCAACAGTGCGGAGGCCTCGACTGCAAGCCGGTCAGCGGCGAGCTCACCTACGGTCTCGAGCGCATCGCGATGTACCTCCAAGACGTCGACGATGTGTACGACCTCGAGTGGGCGCCCGGGATTCGATACGGCGAGCTCTACAAACGCGCCGAGTGGGAGTGGAGTACCTACAACTTCGAGCAGGCCGATGTCGACCTCCAAAACCGGCTGTTCGAAGAGTACGCAAAGCAGGTCCGAGTGTTGCTCGGGCTC
>JAOTZA010000471.1 GCA_029861655.1 Acidobacteriota bacterium
GCTCGAGGCCACCGCCTGCTACGAGAGTCAGATCAGACCAGAGCCGGACGCCCGCTCGCTCGGAGCCATCGAGGCACTGGCCCGCTGGCGCGGTTCGCAGGTCGGCGTCGATGCGGCGGAGGCGTTCGTCGCCGTGCGCCTGCTGCGCCACACCTAGTACTGCTGGAAATAAGTACGGACACGTATCGAAGCTTGCTGCACCGGCGCCGGCTGCGTTGCGCTCCCTGCGACATGGCTACGGCCATGCCTCGGTCGCGCGTCTTGCCGACGCCGCCCTTCAAACTACGCTACGTAACCGTACTTGTGTCCAGCAGTACTAGTCACTGCTCCCGACGAGGTCGGGCGTCAACGGGGCACAAACCGAAATTCGGTAGGGCAGGGACTCGAAGAGGGACAAATAGGGCCAACGCCGAAAAGCGCTTTGTGTTCCCTCAAAAGGCCCCGCCGGTCCCGATGACGCGGAGCGTGTCTGCTGTCCATTGCCCGAGTTCGACCGTTGGTCGGTGTCGAACGCCCGTTGATCGGTTGGAGCACCCAGCGCCTGCTTTTTGTGTCTACAGTCACCCTCGACACAGGAACCGAGCAACTCAAGAGACTTCGAAGAGACAAAAAGGAGGTCAAAGATGACAAAGACGATCAGATTCCACAGTTGGTGGCTCCTCGTGGCGGCGGCCTTGGGAATCCTGCTGGCGCTCATGCCCGTCGAGCTGGGTGCCGCGACGACCGAAGAGCTCGATCGTTTGGTCGCCTCGCTCGAAGGCGGCTGGACGGGCGAGGACAACATGACGCCCTTCGGCAAGATGGATTTTGCGATGCTCTTCAAGCGCCAGCCGGATGGAAGCCTTCACTCGCGAAGCTCGCTCAACCGCGAGACCTACATCGATCTGCGTTTCTCCAAGGCTGAGGAGGGAAGGTGGGTGCTGCGAGAGGAGGCGGCGATGGAAGGGCTGGGGGTTCAGACGCACGATCTGGTTCCATCGCCAAATGGCGAGCAGGAGCTTGCCGATGGGATGCACCGGTGGATCCACGCAGAAAGACCAGATTATCTGCAGATCGACGTGGGGCGCGTGGCCGACACCCTCTTTCTGAATGTGGTGTTGCGGGGAGAGAATCACGTACAGTTCAAGCTCGATCGACTTCCGGACGATGAGCTGGCCGAGTTCGAGCGTGGGCTGGAGGAGGCCTCTCGCCGATCTCCGTCCGAAGGAGCCTCGATCGCCGATGTCGTCGAGAATCCACCCTCCTACCTGGTCGAGCCGGAGAACCCAATCGACGTGGCTCGGCAAGCGGTTGCCGAAAGTCCGGCCGACGCTGAGGCCCATCTGGCGCTGGCCCGTGTTCTGGGCGACGCGATCAATACAGACCCGGCAAACGGTCCCCGCTTTGCTTTCGAGATGCGGTCATCGCTCGAGAACGCGATCGAGTTGGACCCAGCTCTGGCCGAGGCCTATCATTGGCTGGTGGGGTACTACTTGAATGCGCCGCCGATCGCGGGCGGCTCGATCGAGCGGGCCGAGGCCACCGCGCGACGTCTGGCCGAGTTCGATCCCAAGGGGGGCCAGACGCTTCTGGAGCAGGTCAGCGCGCGACGCTTGGACGGGGACTCGGGCACCGAGTAGACGGATGAGGAGGAGAAGCAAGCCGCAGGCCGCTTCGCAGGTGCGCGGGACTCATTGCTCCGAACAGCGCTCCGGGCTGCCGGCGGTGGCCCGCGAACTCGGAACGGATCTGCTCTTTTGCGCCGGTGTCGCGGTCTTTATGACGCTCATCTTCGGCGCTTATGAGGATCGGAAGGCAAGCCTCGAGATCTGGCTGTTTGTCCTCGCCATGAACATGATCATCTCGACAGCGATCGGGATGAGCCTCTCCAACCTCTACCGGTTTGCCCAGAAACCGATCCTCGAACGCTTCCCTGGGCGCCTGGCCTACTACGCGAGCCATGTGCTGATCGTGGTCACCGGAGTCGGCTTCGGTGTCGAGGTCGCTATCCGGATCATCGATGCGATCGGCGGCGCGTCGACGACCGACATGCG
>JAOTZA010000473.1 GCA_029861655.1 Acidobacteriota bacterium
CCCCGGCGCGGCGAGCCCGGCCGCCGCCAGGGTCCACAGTCCCAGCAACCGCAGAAGCAGAATGGGCTCGAGATCGATGGCGTAGAGAACCATGGCCACCGGCGCCAGAATCGGCGCCAGCAAGAAAAGCAACACCGTCGAGGCGACCGCCTTGCCGTAAAACAGCGCAGTCGGCTCGATGGGGAGCAGGAGCAGTCCCTCGAGCGCTCGGTCCTCCTGCTCCAGGCGGAAGCTCTCGGTCAGCCCGAGGGTCGATGACAGGAGCAGCGCCAGGATCAGGAAACCCGCCGCACCCGCCTGGAGCGCCGCGGTATCCGGACCGACCGCGAACGAGAAAAGCAGTAGCGTCACCACGCCGAACAGGAGGACCGAGAGGATCCGGGAGCGATTGCGCCATTCGAGCCGCAAATCCTTACGGATCACTGTCCAGACCTGCCGTGGAACGATCAAACTGTTCCCTCGCGACGCGCCGCGACCTCTTCGGCACTTCCAGCCCAGGCCATCTGCCCGCGCTCGAGAACCAGCGCGCTGTCACACAACGGCGCCGTACGCTCGAGATCGTGTGACGCGATGACGACGGTCCCCCCCTGCTCGCGAAAGCCGCGGATCCACCCTTCGACCAGCCGCCTACCTTCGACGTCTAGCGCCGAGAAGGGCTCGTCGAGAAGCAGGAGGCGTGGCTTCTCGAGCCGCAGCCGGAGAAGCGACAACCGCTTGCGCATCCCCGCCGAGAAACCCGCGACAAAGGCGTCACCGCGGTCTGCAAGCTCCGCCTCGCTCAGCAACTCCTCGAGCATGTCTTCACTCTGACCGCCGGCTCCGTCCCGCCCACCGTTCCCAAGACGCGCCCAGGTGCGAAGGGTCTCGCGCGGGGTCAGACCGTCGTAGAGGCAGGCGGCATGCGAGATCAGCGTGAGCGACCGTCTGCACTCCAACCTATCGGTCACGGTGTCGTGGCCGAAGACCCCGAGCGAGCCTCGGGTCGGTCGGTGCAGACCCGCCACCAGCCGCAGAAACGTCGTCTTGCCGGAGCCGTTGGCCCCAGCGACGAGCAGCGAGGCCCCGGCGGACACGTCGAGATCGACGTGCGCCAGGGCCCAGTGCCGACCAAAGCGCTTGCCCAGGCCAACCGCTTGGATCGCGAGTGGACGACCACTCAAAGACTAATACCCAAGCCTGTACGCGAGCGTGACATTGCGCTCGGGCTCGGGACGGAAGAACGTGACGTTGGAAAACTCCGCATAGAGTTCGTCGGTCAAGTTGTTGAGGGCAAGCGTCAAGTCGTGCTGCAACTTGCCGCTGCCGCCGAGTCGCAGACCACCGCTCGCCGAGTGAACCGTGAATGCCGGTAGGATCTCGCCCGCGGGCGGAATCGGGTCGCCCAATTGCAGGTTCGCCTTCTCCTCCTCGTTGCGGCGCACGCGATACTCGACCCAGTACCGGCCCTGTCGCGGCTCGTAGCGCCCATAGGCGGAGTACTTGTCGCCAAAAGAGTCACCCGTCGGCGGGTTGAGCGAATCGAGACGCTCGTCGTCGAGATGGGTGAAGTTGCCGCCCCACGACCAGCCGTTCTCGGTCACGTAGTCCACCCGAAGCTCGACCCCTTCGTAGCGCAGCCGGTCGACGTTCTGCTGCTGGACGACAAACTGGACACCCGACTGCTCTATCCGATTCTGGATCGCGATCGGCAGCTGGGCGATCTCCGCCGGTGAGAAGAAGTTCTGGATGATTCCGTTGTCGATGTCGTTACGGAAGAAAGTGAGATCAAAAAGTGCATTCTTGCGCCGGTACTTGAGACCGACATCGAAGTTCTCGCTCTCTTCGGAGACCAGATCGGGATTCAATACCTGAAAACCGATCCCCTCGGGCGTTGGACCGTTGAACAACCGTTCGATGATCGACGGAGCCCGGAACGCCGTGCCATAGGACCCGACCACGCGGACGTTGTCGCTTGCCCGGTAGACAAAGCTGGCCGCGGCCACCACGCTGTCGTCGTCGAAATCCAGACCCGTGAT
>JAOTZA010000472.1 GCA_029861655.1 Acidobacteriota bacterium
CCCGAGAAGTCGTGGCTGAGATCGGCGACCTCCGAAGAATTGAGAATCGAGACGGCGGCGCCGTTGGTCTTGTCGATCGTGTGCAGCTTCCACTGGCTGATGCCGTCGTTGCCCATCGCCCGCAACTGGCCGCCCGCGTCCACGGCCAGACCGTAGAAGTCCCGCTGAGTCACAAGGTTGGAGACGATCTCGACGTAGCCAATCCCCGGTCCAAAAGCGTCGTCGACAGTGTTGCCAGTGGTGGGGTCAAGTTGGAAGAGCAGATCGGGTGTCCCCGAGCGCCGGGCGATGCCAAAGAGGGTCCCGCTGGTGGAATCGAACGCCAAACCGCTGACGTCGACCAGACTCTGGGGGCCAAGGGTGCCTATCTGGTTTGAGATCCCGCCGGATAGAGGTGTGAAGTCTCCCGTCCCGGTGTCGATGGTGCCAAGTTTCGGCGTCTCGACCGCGAAGAGGACGCCGGTTCCGGGCTGCACGGCTGCGGGCCCCACACGGCTGTTGCTGGACCACCCGATGGTCGCCTCGTTCGTCAGCGGGTTGATGTCGCTCAGGTCCGTGTCGCTGAGATAGTGAAACGAAGGCTCCCCAACCAGAAAACAACTTCCACTGGCGGCTAGCGCCCGCTCTCCGGGCGTAATAGCCAGTAAAGAGCTGATCAACGCTGCGAAGATAACGACGGTCGAGAAGCGCTTCACGGAGCTCCGATACCGGGCCACCCCTCCTCGAGTGGCTGAGACGCCGCGATCTGGTGGCGAAAGACGCCGTCGGGCTCGTGAGTGCCGGCCCCAGCCCTGCCGTCGAGGGAGGTAATGACTTCCTCGCTACTCGGCAGCGTCACGATGAAGCAGCTCCAACCGTCCTGGCGCTCGTAACGGACCGAGCCGCTCATGCCCTCCGCCAGGATCTTCACGACCGCCAGGCCCATGCCAACTGACCCCACGGTCAATGAATCCTCTCCCTCGTGAACATAGCGAGTGAACAGTCGAACAGCTTTGTCGGCGGGAACGCCGTCGCCGTCGTCGGCCACCACGAGCTCGACCACATCGCCAACCTCTGTGCTGGTGACGCGAACTCGATCTCCGCCGTGCCGATCAGCGTTGGACAGCAGGTTTCTCATGATCTGGCGCACCCGCATGTGGTCGGCCCACACCTTCGTAGCGCCTAGCTCTGAATCGATGAGTAGGCCGGTGCGCTCCATACCGGTTGTGTTGACCTCCAGCTCGGCCACCAGATCGACCTCGGCGATCTGGAAGGCGATCGTTCCGGCCTCGGAGCGAGCCGTGGTCAGCAGGTCCTCAACCATGCGGTGCAGCTCGGCCGACTCGGTGTTGATCAGGGTCAACAGCTCGGTGGCGTATACCGGGTCAACAAGCCCCTGGTCCAGCAGGATCTCGGAGAACCCATAGATCGTGGTCAGCGGCGTCCTCAACTCGTGCGAGATGCTGGCAACGAACTCGTCCTTGGCGACAACGATCTCGTGTTCGGCCTCAAGGCGGGCATCGAGCTGGGCTTCGGCGACCGACAACTGGCCCTTGGCGATGCGGCGATAGATGAGGATGGCGATGCCCGGGACGAAGAGGGCGACCAGGAAGGCCGGGAAGCTCCCTAGCTTCGAGATGAAGTCGGAAGTTGACTCGATACCCGTCGCAGCTGATTGCTGGTGCTCGGCAGCAACGTCTCGAAGGCCTTCAAAGGTGCTCAGGGCATCACCAGCGAGTAGCTCTCCCGCTGCCGCCACATCTCCGGCCTCCATCATCGACGCCACTGTCCGGCCAGACGCCAGTGCCGCCAAGGCCGCTGCGTCGAATTCGGAACCGGCTCCGCCGAGCACCGATCTCAAGGTGTCGGTACGACTTGATAGGTCGGCGAGGACCCGCCGAGCCTCCGCCACTGCCGACTGCACGGTGCTTTCATCGGCGACGCCCAGCTGCAGGTCCTCGGCAAGGAGCAGGGCCTGGCTCAGAGAGCTCAGCGCTAAGGCGTTGGCTCCGAGGACCGACTCGCTGAAGTGGAGG
>JAOTZA010000474.1 GCA_029861655.1 Acidobacteriota bacterium
AAAGTGAGGCGTTTTTCGCGCTTCCGGCTCGGCGAGGGGCTGGAGCGCCGCAAGGACGATTTCGCCGAAGAGGTCATGCAGCAGGCGGCGGGGTAGAATCCACCGGTGTCCGATACGGCGCGATACCAAAGGGTCCTCCTCAAGCTCTCGGGCGAGGTGCTCATGGGGGAGCAGAGCTTTGGTATCGACGAGAAGATCGCCGTTCGGGTTGCCGAAGAGATCAAGTCGGTCCACCAGCTTGGTGTGGAGCTCGCGATCGTCATCGGAGGGGGCAACATCATCCGTGGCCTCGCCGCCAGCCACCGTGGCATTGACCGCGTTACCGGCGATTACATGGGCATGCTGGCGACGGTGATCAACGCGCTGGCGCTTCAAGATGCGCTCGAGAAGGTCGGGGTCAGGACGCGGGTCCAGACCGCGATCGAGATTCGCGACGTCGCCGAGCCGTTTATTCGTCGCCGGGCGATGCGGCACCTCGACAAGGGTCGGGTGGTGATCTTCGCCGCCGGAACCGGGAACCCCTTCTTCACGACCGACAGCGCGGCGGCGCTACGCGCCAACGAGATCCATGCCGAGCTGCTGCTCAAGGCGACACGGGTCGAGGGGATCTACACCGCCGATCCTCACCTCGATCCGAATGCCGAGTTTTTGCCTCACGTGAGCTACCAGACGGTTCTAGAGCGCAACCTTCGCGTCATGGACGCCGCGGCGATCAGCCTATGCCGTGAGAACAACATGCCGATTATCGTGTTTCGGTTGATGACGGCTGGAAATGTGCGGAGAGTCGTGTGCGGCGAACCTCTCGGAACGAGGGTTGACGAGCTGGGTAGAGCGGTGCATGAGTTAGAGGCCGACTAGGCCCCCGTAAAGAAAAAACCAAGGAGAGATGGATGTCCCTATACCTGGAAATCGAGTTGAAGATGAAGCAGGCGCTCGACAACCTCCACAACGAGCTCAAGCACCTGCGTACCGGACGAGCATCGCTGCTGGTTCTCGACGGCGTTCAAGTGGACTACTACGGCGTGCCGACGCCCATCAACCAAGTGGCCAATCTGTCGGTGCCGGAGGCGACGATGATCACGGCACAGCCCTTCGACCCTTCGACGATCGGCGCCATCGAGAAGGCCATTCAACAGGCCGACCTGGGGCTCAACCCGTCAAACGACGGCAAGATCATTCGGATCCCGATCCCGGCGCTAACCGAAGAGCGGCGCAAAGAGATCGTCAAGAAGGCCCACGATGTAGCCGAGGCCGATCGCAACTCGGTTCGCCAGGCGAGGCGCGACGGCAACGAGGCGCTCAAGAAAATGGTCCTCGACAAGGAGATTGGAAAAGACGAGGAGCACCGCGGTCACGAGGAGATGCAGAAGCTCCACGACCACTACATCGGCGAGATCAACAAGGCTCTGGAACACAAAGAGCAAGAGATCCTCACCGGTTAGCGTAGTCTGGATGATCGAACTCGTCTTTGGGTTTCACCCGGTGCGCGAGGCACTGCGGCGGCGACCGGAGAGTGTCGAGCGTGTTCTTCTCGCGGCCCGCGACGGGAAACGGCGGCAAGAGATCGAAGGCCTGTGTTCGCGACGCGGTGTCCGTGTGGGGACTTCTTCCCCGGATGAGCTCTCGCGGCTGGTGTCAGGTGTCCACAACGGGTTTGTTGCCGAAGTCTCCATCGGTGGCGAAGCCGCCCAGGAGTCCTCGGCCACCGACCAGTACCTCGCAGTCCTGCTCGAAGACATTCAGGACCCAAGAAACCTCGGCGCTTTGCTGCGCGTCTGCGAAGGGGCTGGCGTGGGGCGGGTTCTTCTCCGTGACCGTGGCTCCGCGCCGCTCTCCGCCACCGTGGCAAAGGCTTCCGCCGGTGCCTCCGAGCACGTCTCGGTCGAGCGCATCCCCAACTCGGCCAATGCCATCCGCTCGCTCAAGGAAGCGGGCTACTGGGTCTATGGGGCGGACGGGGCAGGGGAGAGCGTCTGGGAGACCGACCTCTCGGGCAAGGTCGTGATT
>JAOTZA010000007.1 GCA_029861655.1 Acidobacteriota bacterium
GCGGATCGCCCGTTGTTCGATGACGATCCGGTACCGGCGCCGGCCCCGGTGGAGGAAAGAGGAGTCTTTGGCAGACCCGATGAGCCCGAGCTGGATGGGTTCCTGCGGTCGGAGCCGGTTCAGGCACCGCGGGCGGCGCCGGTCGAAGAGGTGGCGTCAGCTCCGGCGGAAGAGCCCGAAGATGTGCCCTTTTACCGCAAAGCTCTCGCCAATAGCCGCGACGAGGATCCCAACGGGTACGGACCCAACTGGTCGAACGTGGACGACTTCGACATTCCGACGGTGTTGCGCAAGCAAATGGACTGAGACTGGGGAAAACGATGTCGGAAGAGAAAAGAAAGCACGGGCTGCGGATCAAACAGCGGCTCGAAGTCGAGATCTGGCACAACTCTCCGCGGACCCAGGCCTTTGTCGAAGACCTGAGCGAAAGCGGGATGTTCATCGACACCAACATGGCGATACACGAGGGCGCCGACATCCAGTTCAGTTTTCGCATTCCCGGCATCGATCCCGAGACACCGATCAGCGGCGCGGGAACGGTGATGTGGTCGGACCCGACTGGACTGGGGATCAAGTTTCTAGACCTCAGCGAAGAAGACCGGAAACGTATCCGCTTCTTTGTCGGTGCCGTGTTCTTCAACCAGCCGCCCGAGTTACTGTAGAGCGACTACCGGCGGACGGCTGCCGCTATGATCGCGGGGTGACTCGGGGCGAAAAGCGACTCTGGATCCTCGCAGCTCTTTGGCTGTTGCTCATCTACTCGACCCTCTATCTCGTCCGCGGGCCGATCGAGTACTTGCGCGATCGCAACTTGTTGCGGGCGACGGTCGCGCTGGTGTTCGCCGCGGCTGCGGGGTGGATATTCCTCGCCGTCCGGCGGCGCCGGCCGGGTTGGCGGGAGTGGACGCTGCTCGTCGCGGCCGCCGGTCTCTACTTGGTTGGGTTGTGGTGGCTCGAGCAGCCGGAAGAACGACTCCACCTGCTCGAATACGGACTCCTGGCGGGACTCGTGTACTCGGCGCTTCTCGAACGGCGAGGATTTGGTGGGCGCGTGCCGGCGCAGCGGGCCCCCTTTTCGATCGTGGTAGCGGCGGCCGGGTTCACTCTTCTCGCGGGCTGGATCGACGAAGGGATCCAGCACCTGCTGCCAAACCGTCACTACGATCTGCGTGACGTCGTTCTGAACCTGGCCGCAGGCCTTCTCACGGTCGGCGCGATGCATCTGGCTACCGCGGCGCGACACCGTGACGGCGGTGCCTCGCACTTCCGCTGAGTAGCGTTGGCGAGGCATTTTGGCCTCTGTTACCATTACGGACTCGATCTGTCCGCGGGGAGAAGAAACCATGGCCAACGGCTACGAAGAAGCAAGAGAACAGCGAAACTGGCTGGAGAAGCTGGGGGCCAAGATCCCGGGCTTTCGCGGTTTTTTCGACCGCGAATTACGCCGCGATGTCGATCGGATGCAGCGCGACCACATCTCCCGTGAGTTGGGGAGGATCAAGTCGGCGGTGCGGTCCAAGGCCCGCGACTATACTGATGCCGGTCAGATCGGTCTGCTCCATTTGTTCGAGCGGATCGATCGCAAGCTCGACGGCTTGTCGCAGGCGGTGCGTTTCGCGGATTACGGCGCTACTGGGATCTTCGACGTTGTCAAGATCGGTGAAGAAGAGCTCGAGAGGCTCTACGCTTTTGATCTTTCCCTGCTGGAAGACGTGTCTTCCAT
Source organism: Acidobacteriota bacterium (assembly GCA_029861655.1). Lineage (GTDB taxonomy): Bacteria > Acidobacteriota > Thermoanaerobaculia > Multivoradales > JAHEKO01 > JAOTZA01. Next base: position 1,724 of record JAOTZA010000007.1, read on the forward strand.
CGACGCCGAGATTCGGGCGCTTCCGGGACCGCAGAGCGGCGCCGCCGCCGCCGCGAAGGTGGCCGTCGACGATGCGCTCGAGAATATTGTCCAGCTCGCCGACAAGTGGGCCGATCGCGAAACTGTGATGAGCAACGTTGTCCAGAGGTAACCAGATACATTCCAGGGGTTAGCGATGAAGGTCATTCAATACGTAGATTCCACCGGCCAGACCATGGTTGCCCGGGTGCCCCGATCCGGGACCGCAGCGATCGAGCTCGGAAGCCAGCTGATCGTCGAAGAAAGCCAACAGGCGGTTCTTCTGCGCGACGGCAAGGCACTCGACACCTTCGATCCGGGTCGCCACACGTTGGCGACCGCCAACCTCCCGTTGCTGGGAAAGCTCCTGGGACTTCCCTTCGAGGGCAAGTCGCCGTTTCAACTTGCCGTTATCTTTGTTTCAACAAAGACCTTTCTAGATCTCAAGTGGGGCACCAAGGAGCCCGTGGTCTACCGGGACAAAGAGCTGGCCATGGTCCGCTTGCGGGCGTTTGGCAAGTTCGCCGTCCGGATCACCAACTCCCAACAGTTCGTCAACGAGATCGTCGGCACTCAGGGCCTCTACACAACGGATGGCGTGGAGGCGTACTTCAAGGACGCCATCGTCGCTCGGCTAACCGACCTACTGGGCGAGAACATGGACTCGATCTTCGACCTCCCGAAGGTCTACGACGAACTGGCCATGGGTCTCAAGGCGCGGGTAGCCGATGATTTCGGAAAGTACGGGATCGAGCTTGTCGATTTGTTTCTCGGCGCGATCACCCCGCCCGAAGAGGTGCAGAAGCAAATCGACGAAAGAGCCGGGATGGCTGCGGTCGGCGACATGAACGCCTATCTCAAGTTCAAGGCGGCGAAAGCCATGGGAGACGCCGCGCAGCAGGAGGGTGGTGGTGGAGAGGCCGGAAGTGGGGTCGGCGCCGGGATGGGACTCGGAATGGGTGCCGGCCTGGGGATGATGTTGCCGGGGATGATGAAAGAGGCGATGCAGGCGGGCTCGTCGCCGCCGGCACCGACCGGTGGAGGAGCCGCCGCGACATCACCGACATCGGCTGAAGCCCCGCCGGCTCCTGGGCCACAAGAGCCCGCCGCCGCTGGGGGAGATTCCTCGACGCCCGCAGCGAGCGGAACGAACGTGGGGGATGCGGCCGGATCGGATGCGGAAGCGGCGGCCACGGCGGCCTACTGTCACCAATGCGGTCACAAGCTGCCGTCTGCGGCTCGGTTTTGCCCGGCCTGCGGCACAAAACTGACTAGTTAGGCCGGGCACCGAGCCGACAAGCCTTCTAAGATGGTCGATGGTCAAGGCTCGGCGGCGGAGCCGCCGCCACTGGAAATAAGCTGCCCCAAGTGCGGTGGTTCGAACCCGGTGGCGGCAGGCGAGCGCTTCTTCACCTGCAGGTTTTGCGATACCACTCTTGTTGCCGATAGGTCGCAGATCGTCGGCCACTTCGAGTTGCCGAGACTCATCGACCAGGAGCAGGCAGCCTCGGCGCTCAGGCGATGGATGGCGGGTAACGAGACCGTCAAGGGTCTCGACCGCAAGAGCCGTCTCGGGTCCATCTCCGCGACCTACTTCCCGATGTGGCTCTTTCGGGTTCGCCGAGGCCGGAGCGAAGAGGTCTTTGTCGAGCCGGCCGCTCCCACGCCGATCCCGACGCTGGCCGACCTCGAAGTTCCTGCCGGTCAGCTGGTTCCGTACGGTCGCGCCGGAGCATCCGACAGGGCCGATCGCGAGGAGGTACCTGCGACGATACCGCTGGCTACAGCGCGAGGTTGGCTCGAAGACCGAGGCGTGAGACCGGTGGTCGAGAGTTCTCTTGTGGAGGTCCCTCTGTGGCGAGTTCAGTATGAGTTCGAAGGCCGCCCCTACCGGGCGCTTGTCGAGGGCTCGACGGGCAAGGTCCTAGCGACGGTTTTCCCGGAGAAATCTGAAAGCCCCTACTACCTCGTGGCAGGTTTGGGACTGTTCTTGTTCGGTCTCGAAGGCCTGCTGATCTCGAATCCTCTGATCAAGATATTGGTCTTTGGTCTTACCGGCTTGCCGCTGGCGCTGTTGGCCTACCTGGTGACACGCAAGGTATGAGCAATGTGATCCCACCGCCGCCTCCCGGAATTTCGGCGGCCCGCGTCCCGCCGCCACCACCGGCGTCCGAGCGGGAGCCGACCCCCCCTGAGCTCGAGGAGGTGCCGCACGAGCTCTCGACTCGGGTCGAAGGGCTCTCGTGCCCCAACTGCGGCGGCAACCTCGAGCTCGACACAGGTTTTCGCGTCGTTTCGTGTCCCTATTGCGGTACGCCGCTTCTGGTCAAGAGCGAGATCGGTACGAGGCGCTTTGCCATCGAGCCGCGGATCGGGGCCCAACGTGCGCGTGAAATCGCCAAACGCTGGCTCGGCAAGGGTTTTAACAAAGACTCCCGTCTTGCGAAAGAGGCAAAGGAGGGAGAGGCGTTTCTGTGCTTTCTTCCGTTCTTCCGAGTCGAGGCCGACGCCGTCGGTTTTGCTCTCGGCACCGAGCAGCGCCGGCGCACCGTGGGTTCGGGAAAGAACCGCCGGGTCGAGACCTACGAGGTGGATGTCGAGCGCAAGATCGAGCGTAGCTTTGATCGCACATATCCGGCGTCAAACGTCGCCGAGTGGGGAATACAGCGAATCGATCTGACGGGTGACCCGCTGGTGCCCTTTGATTCTGAAGGTTTATCGCGAAAGGGAATGGTCTTCCCACCAACCGGGTCCGAGCGCGAAGTCTTCTCCGCCGCCCTCGAGAGCTTCAAGGCCTCCGCCGAGCCGAGCGCCGGCCTCCAGCGCACGAGATTTCGTTTTCTCGAAACGCTGCGAGAACGCCTGACTGTCATCTACTACCCACTCTGGGTCGTGCGCTATCATTTTCGAGAACGCGCCTATCAGGTTCTGGTGGATGCCGAGGATGCTTCTCTCGCCTACGGTAAGGCTCCTGGTAACGATCTCTACCGCGCCCTCGCCCTGGTCGCCACCGAAGCTGCTGCGATGTTCCTACTCACGACCGCACTTCAACTCGCCGGTGCCAGTGTCCCGGTACTCTTGATCGGCGGAGGCCTGGGGCTCGGGTTGTTTTACTGGGGTTGGCGACGCTTCCGTTACGGTGGAGTCGTCGTCGAGGGGACCGGGGTGATCAAGACGAAGCGCGGCAAGGGGCTCCGCAAGGCTCTGACCCGCGCGGCACACACGGGATCGACTGGCGAGCTGCTCTCGGGCCTCGAGGAGGTCGGCCGGTTGCGGAGACGTCGATGAGCGAAGAAACCGTGGGCGGGTCGACCGAGCCGGTAGAGGTGTTGGAAGACGCACGGCCGAGCTTCGAGCTCGTGCCGCTCGATTGTCCGACCTGTGGAGCCGCGGTCGAAGCGTCCGGGGTAGACGTGGTTTTCTACTGCACCGCGTGCCGCAACGGATACAGTTTCGACATCGAGAACAATGCCTTGGAGCCAGTCGACGTGGCCTTTGTCGCCGCCTCACATATCGCTGCGCATGACTATCGCCCATTTTGGCTTCTTTCGGCCGAAGTTGAGATCCGCCGCCGAGGGGGTGGCAGAGGTGGCGACATTTCCGGAATTCTGGGGGCCTTGCTGGGTAGTCGTTCATCCGACCGAAGGGCCATGGGCGCAGTAGATGGCACCTTCGCCATTCCAGCTTTTCATTCGTCTCTCGACAGCACCATCGAGTTGGTCCATCGCTATACTCGGGCGCTTCCCGAACTGGGGGAGCGACTCGGGGAGAGACTTCTCGGTGGCTGCTACGGGGTTGACGACGCCGAGAAACTAGCTCACTTCGCGGTCATCGCCTCCGAGGTGGACAAACCCGACGTGCTCAAACAGCTCGATTACCGGATTCGTTTTGGTGCCGCCCGCTTGCTAGGAGTGCCGTTCCAACTCGAGGGCGAGGTCTGGCGCGATGCGATCTATGGCATCGGGGTCTAGCCAGAGGACGTTCACGTGAGTCGAGTCGCCCAAGACCCTCTGCTTCGCTTCGCTTTGATGAAGCTCGCACGCCGGTTGGACGCGCGGTTCGAATCGTTGCTGCTCACCGGGCGGATCTCCAAGTGGTACAGCGAGATCGGTAACGAGGCGATGACCGTTGCCGCCGGGTTGGCGCTCGAGCCGGGTGATGCGCTCTGTAGCCTCCATCGTGATCTGGGCGCCATTCTGGCTGTGTATCTCGACCCCTCGCGAACCTTTCCGGGTTTTGGTTTCACACCCGCGGAGGACGAGCTCCGACCGGATCCGCAGGTGCTTCTCGAACGACTGGCGAGACAGCTTCTGGGCCGCGCGGGAGGATTCTCCGAGGGCGTCGAGCGCTCGTTTCACTACGGGTACCTCGATTTCCAAGCCGGTATCCGCCACATCGGAATGATCAGCCATCTCGGGGCGATGATTCCGGTCGCGGCCGGTTGCGCCTTTGCCTTCAAGCAGGATGGTGGCGACCGTGTAGCTCTCAATTTCATCGGTGATGGAGGAACCTCGACGGGCGATTTTCACGAAGGGCTCAATATGGCGGCCGTCTGGAGACTGCCGCTCGTGCTGATCATCGAGAACAACCGCTACGCCTTCTCGACCCCAAGCAAGTCTCAATACGTCTGCGAGAAACTGAGCGACCGTGGTAAGGGCTATGGGGTGCCCGCGCAGACGGTCGATGGAAACGACCCGGAGGCGATGGCAAAGGCCGTCGAGGACGCCGTAGGGCGAGCCAGGGCAGGCGAAGGCCCCACCTTGATCGAAGCCATGCTCGGGAGGATAAGGGGTCACAGCCAGGGCGATGACTCCCTCAAGTTGGTGCCGGCCCCGGAACGCGCCGCCTATGTGGAAGCAGACCCTGTGCCGGCAGTTGCGGCAAGACTAGCCGATGGGGGGCTGCTCGACGAGACGACCGGCGAACGTCTCGAGACGCGTATCGACGAGTTGATCGAGACCGCGCTCGATGCGGCGCTCGACGCACCCTCACCGGCCGACGAGACCGCCAGGCGGTCGGTTTTTGCTCCGGGCAAGTCCGCCGACGCCGCCGAGGTTTTGCCGCCGGTCGGCGAACCGGTGGCCTATGTGGAAGCCATCCATCGAACCCTCGAGGAGGAGATGGAGCGTGATGAGAAGTTGATCTTGATGGGCCAGGATATCGGTGTCTTCGAGGGAGCCTTTCGTGTCACGCGCGGGCTTTACAAGCGTTGGCCCGACAGAGTCCTTGATACACCGATCGCCGAGAGCGGTACCCTGGGCATCGCCATCGGAGCCGCGCTTCTCGGGTATCGCGTCGTTGTGGAGATGCAGTTCGCGGACTTCGTCTCGTGCGGGTTCAACCAGTTGGTCAACGTGGCGGCCAAACAGTTCTACCGGTGGGAGATTCCCTGTCCGCTGGTTGTCAGATTGCCGTATGGAGGCGGCGTCGGCGCCGGTCCCTTTCATTCTCAGAGCCCGGAAGCGTGGTTTGCTCATACGGCCGGGCTCAAGGTGGTCTGTCCAGCGACGGCGGCGGACGCCGGCGGTCTCCTGAAGGCGGCGATTCGGGATCCCAACCCGGTGGTTTTTTGCGAACACAAGTTTCTCTACCGGCGGATCAAGGAAATCCTTCCCGAGAGCGTTCCGGAAGCCCGGATCGGTGAGGCACGCGTCGTGAGGCCGGGAAGTGCCCTGACTCTGGTGGGGTACGGTTCCTCCACCTGGCTTTGTCATGAAGCGGCCGAAGAACTGGCCGAAACCGGCGCAGAGGCAGAGGTTGTTGACCTGCGCACGCTGGTTCCTTTCGACGAGGAGACGGTGCTCTCGTCGGTGAAGAGAACGGGTCGCGCCCTGGTGGTGCACGAGGCGCCGTTAACGGCGGGCTTTGGCGCCGAGGTCGTCGCCCGGCTTGCCGACCGGGCGTTTGCGTACCTGGATGCCCCGCTTCGCCGCCTGGCCTTTGCGGATCGGCCGGTTCCCTTCGCGAAGAACCTCGAGCAGAGCCTGATACCGAGTAAAGACAAGGTTCTCGCGGCGGCTCGCGAGCTCCTCCAATACTGAGGTGTCCGGCGCCTTGGCTACCGATTCAGAGCGCGGGAGATCCTGCGCGCGGTGCGGTGGCTCCGTGCTCGAATCACTCCGCGGGGAGCGCTTCGGGCCGCAGCGCCTCTTTGGCCGCCGCGATGTCGTAGCCGAGCCAGAGATAGGCAATCGGTTGGTCACCGTCGAGTACCGGCGCCGCCATCTCGAGCATCGCTCCCTCACCTTGCGAGCGAGTCTCGAGCCGTTCTGTCGTACGCGCCCAGTCAGCCCTGTCGTCTACCCGTCCTGATTTCGTGTAGTCTTCGTCGCTCGACATCAGAACCCGGCCGCTCGGGGTCATCAGGTGGACGAACACCACGTTGGGCTGGTTGAGCAGTTCGGTCTTCGTGGCGTTGAGAAACCGTCCCCATCGGGCGGCCGCAGCGGGTTGGATTCCGGCGGAGAAGGCACGGAAAGCCGCTTTCGCCTCGCTGTTTGTTTGCAGGGCCGCCCAATCCTCGCAAGTCTCACGGAGTGCCGCGAGGGCGTCGGTGTGTTCTTGGGCCACGACCTCGGCGGTCGCATGACTCTCGCGAGCGGCTCTTTCTTGCCGGCGCTCGGCTCTTTGGCCCGACAGGAACCAGGAAGCCGCCAGCAGGGCCATAAAGCCCAGAACGACAACAGTTTCCCAGAAAACTCTCTCCGCGGTAGCCATGATGATTCTTGCTCGCCGGTCGGCGGGATGCGGAGCGAGTCTAGCAGTCTGCGGTCCAAATTCAGACGGTTTTCCTTCGCCCACGGTGACGCCGCGGAGTGCGAGGAGCTGTCGAACGCGGTGATAAGGTGCCGCCAGCGATGGCGGGATTTCAGGCGGCAGTCGAGATCGACGGTGTTCGACTGTTTCTCGCGCAGCCCGTCAAGACCGTGCCGGAGTGGGTGGGTCGGCGCGATGTGATGCTGCAGTTGATGGCCGCCTGGTCCAGAGTGGCCGAAGCCGATCTACCCCTCTATCCAAGGCTTCTGGGCAAGCCCGGAGTGGGAAAGACGACTCTGGCCTGTGCCGGCGCCAGGGAGCTTGGTCTCGACGTCTATGTCGCCCAGGCGACCATGGACACTCGCCCCGAGGATCTGCTGGTCAGCCCGGTGCTTGGTCCTTCGGGAGAGATTCACTACCGGGCGTCTCCGTTGGTTACGGCGATGATCCGCGGTGGCGCGATGGTCCTCGACGAAGGTAACCGGATGAGCGAGAAGTCCTGGGCGTCACTGGCCCCGCTTCTGGACCACCGCCGGTATGTGGAGAGCGTTGTTGCGGGGATACGCATCGACGCCGATCCGGAGTTTCGATTTGTCACCACGATGAACGAGGACGCCTCGACCTATGAGGTGCCCGAATACATCCACTCGCGGCTGATGCCACAGATCTATATCGACTTTCCGGCGGAAGACGAGGAACGCCAGATCCTCGAATCGCAGGTGCCGTTTGCTGAGCCGGAAGTCGTGGACTATGTGCTGACTTTTCTTCGTCGCGCGCACGAGGCGGATTTGCGCTATACGGTACGCGACGGAATCAACCTAGTTCGCTATGCCATGAAAGTTCTACGGCGAGATCCGGAGACCGGTGCCGAAGGCGCGACCCGCTCGGCGGTGCAGCTGGTGGTTGAGGCGGACGAGATCGCGTCGCTCACGGACGATTGAGGCCACTCGGTTGTCGAGGGTTCGCGACGAGATCGGTTCCGACATCGATGTCGACGCGGCGGCGCGTTTCGCTGCACCCGGAATTCGCTTGCTCCCGATTGTGCACGATCGTGTCGAGTCGGCGGCGATCGTACGAGCCGTTCTCGAGCGGCTCGAGCCACCGGCGATAGCGGTCGAGCTCCCACGCTCGATCCAAGCCGTCGCCGAGCAGGCGATCGAGCGCCTGCCGCGGATATCTGCGGTGCTGTCCTTTGAGCGTACCGACGAGCCGACCGTGTGGATCGTTTCGCCGGGCGACCCGCTGGCGGAGGGACTCCGGTGGGCGCGCGACCGCGGCCGGCGGGTCTTCTTTGTCGATCCCGACTTTCCCTGTTCGCCTCGCCACCGCGACCCGGTTCCGGATCCCTACGCAACCTGGTCGCTCGGCGCCGGGCGCTATCTCGAGTTACTGACGTCGCAGCGGTTTGCCAGGGACGAGCTGGATGTCAAACGCGACCAGGGCATCGCTCATCTGATTCAAAAGGCATATGGGAGCCTTGAGGAGGACGAGCTTGTCTGCTTGCTGGGTGCGGCGCACATCGAGCCGGTGTGCCGATTGCTTGGCGGCGAGCTCGCCCACCCCTTTTCGCGCCGCCGCCGGCCGATCGTTGAGATCCGACATCTGACCCGGGACAGTCTGACGGGGGTCCTTCCGGACGTGCCGATTGCGCACGCCGTTTGGGAGCATTGCCGCCAGGGAAGCCTGCTACCGGCAGAGCCGTTCGAGGCCGCGGTTTCTCGGCCGGTGTCGATCGTCCGTCACGGGCTGCGTCTGATACGCGGTCGATCGGAGGATGACGAGAGCAGGCAGCGGTCGCTGGCGGGGTTGGCGGCCCGGGAAGCGAGCCGACCGCTGACGGGGGTTGCGGCACCCGACCGCCGCGCCCTGGCGGCCCTCGTCTGGAAAGTGGCAGCCGCCTCGTATCTCGCCCAGACCGGGGAAGGCGTCGAGCCTTGGCAGCGTCGGCTCTTCTTTGACTACTCACGGCGCCAGGCGCGTCTCGAAGGCCAGCTCGCCGCCGGTCTTTACGAGTGGGTCATCGCGGCGCGAGGCGTGGGCAACGACAATCTGGCCTGGGAGGTTTTTGACACTGCGGCGTGTTACCCATGGCAGGCCGGCGAGGCCGAGATCCCGAGCGTTCGTCTCGATGGGGACGATCTGGATCTCGGGACTCGCAAAGTTCGCTTCCGGCGCCGGTTTCTGCGCACCAAAAGACGGCCCGTGCCGGTCAGGGCACGCCGCGCACCCGAGGATCCGGGTGAGTGGATTCGTGGGTTTGATTCCGCCGGGTTGTGCTCGTACCCACCCGAAGATCTGCTGATCGAAGACTATGGACGGTTCCTGCAGAAGAAGGCGGTGTCGATTCTGTCCAGTGAACGATCCAAGACCGAGCCCTTCTCCACCAGCTTGCTCGACGGGATCGATCTCCGAGAGACGCTACGCAACGCAGCGGACGGCCGCGTCTATGTCAGCGAGAGGGTACAGGCGCCGGGAGAGGCGGGCTCGGTTGTCGTGATCTTCGATCCGGATTCGGAGGATCTTCGGTTTCCATTCCGTATGACCTGGCTTGGGGAGCACGATCAGGAGTCGGACATGGCGTTCTATTCGACCGACCCGACGACGCAGGTCGTGGGTCCGGGGATCGTTCGTGCCACCTACGGCGCCTTCATGTTGAGCGCGCCGCGGGGCCGGCTATCCGACGTCTGGGAGGACGAAGATTACCGGGTAGCGCGGGGCAAGGCCGAGGTTCTAATCATGGCGGCGGTGGACTATAGCGAGGAGAAGATCGTGGTTCACGTAGCCGCTCGGCCTCCCGCCTCGCGCATGAAGCGCTACGCCGTGGCGCGAGGCAAGAAGATTCTGCATCTGCCTCTGGCTTCTCTCTCCTCGACCGCGATCGAGAAGATTCGAGTCCTCCACCTGCTCGCCGGGCGCGACAAGAGACGGTTCGCAAAAGAGTATGTGTGGTGAGAGGCGCTTGCGGGTGCGGCGCAGCCGGAGGGAGCGGCGCTACATCCGATCGGGAATCGGCATCCCCAGCAGATCGGTCAGCGCCTCCAGACCCAGCTCGAAGATCTGGGTCGTCGCCAACCTGACCGCGCGTAGACCAGCGTCATCTTCGTGCAGGATCGGATGCCGGTGATAGACGGCATTGAAACCCTGCGCCAGCTCCAGGGCCGTGCGGGCCAGGAGCGACAGCTCGAGTGTCGAGGCCGCGACCTCGACCCTCTCCTGGAGCTGCGCCACCGTCAAGACCAGATCCCAAAGATCGTCGCTCCACAGATCGGCTGCGAGTGTCTGAGTCGCGGCCGCGCTGGTTTCGGTCTCCCGCCCCGCGGCGGCGAGCTTCTTTCGAATGTTCTTCACTCGCACCAGCGAATAGAGCAAATAGGGGCCGGACTCCCCTTCGAAGTTGAGCGCTTCGTCGAAGTCGAAGGCGATAATCCGGGTCGTCGTAGCCTTGGTCATCAGGAAACGGAGTGCCGCCGTCGCGATCTGGCTCGCCAGCTGGTCCAACTCCTGGCCCTGGAGCTCGCGGTTGCGGCTGGTGATCTCCTGGCGGCTCTTTGACTCGAGCTGGTCGAGAAGGTCATCGGCCTTGACTCCGATCCCCTTGCGCCCGGACATCTCGACGCTCTTTGCTTCATCTCCGTCGTTTGACACACCCAGTTGCTCGGCGGCGGCCGCGGAGAGCGTGACCATTTCGTAAGCGAAGTGGATCGATCGCTCGGCTTCCGCCGCGTAACCGATCTTCTCGACGCCGGCGCGAACGATCTTCTGCAGATAGCTCTGTCTTGCGTCGATGACGTTTACGACCCGGGCCGCCGAGCCAAACGTGGGGTGTTCGGGTCCGTTCTCCACCACTGTTTGCCAGACCTTCTCTTCTTCCCAGTAACGGTAGTGGAAGTCCAACCCGAGAAGGCCCAGTTTCCAGAGTTGATAGGCGATGTCCTTGCCAACATAGGTCACCGTTCCGTCCGAGCGAACGATGATCTTGTCTGGATCTTCGAGACCCGCAAACTCCGCGCTTCCGGCAAGCGGCATCACCCAGCAGCCAGCGTTCTTTCCCTCTTTTTCGAAATGGATGGCGCCACTCGACTCTAGATTTGCGAACGCGTTGTCGAAGAATGCCAGCTTCAGGATGGCGTTTTCGTGGGTCAGCAGGTCGTACCGAATACCCAGCCGGCGCATCGTCGCGAGATGGCAACGGAGAATCCGTCTGACAACCACCTGTCCGATGTCGGCGCGCAGACCGCTTCCTGCTTCGAGCTCGTGGAGGGTCAGGCGCCGCAGCTCCTGGCGATCAGGGTCATGGTCGAGCCAGCGACGAACTTCGCTATAGAGGTCCCAGCAGTGATAGTCGAAGGGCTCCGGGATTCCCTCGACCGCCTCCAGGTCGAGACCGCGCAGATCCATAAGGCCAACGACGACATCTGCAAGCTGGACCCCGGTATCGTCGATGTAGTTCTGGATTTCGACCGGATGCCCCAGTCGACGTAGCGTCTTGGCGAGGACATCTCCAAGAACGGCGTTTCTCAGATGGCCGATATGGGCCGCCTTGTTGGGGTTGATGTTGGTGTGTTCGACGATCGTCTTGGCTAGCTCGCCATCGAGGGGTTGCAGGACCCCGTTCTCGAGCAGCGAAGCTGCGATTCGCGAGCGATCGAGGAAGAGGTTCAGAAACCCCGGCCCCTCGACACGGACCTCGAGGACCCAGTCGGGGAGTTCCAGGCCTTCTGCGACTTCCTCGGCGATCGCCCGGGGGCTGCGCTTGAGTTCGCGGGCAAGCTGCAATGCGATAGGGAAGGCGAGATCTCCGAGCTCTCGGCGGGGGGGTATTTCCGGGAGCGACGCCGCCGAGATTCCCCACAGCGACTTCACGCGCTCGCTGAGGCACTGCGCCAACTCGTCTTTGAGCCGCTTGAGCATGGCGCGCGGAGTGTATCCCGTCGCAACGCGTGGTAGAAGTCCAGGTGGACACATTGCCGACGTTATCCGCAGATAGCGGCCCGCGACCCGACCCTCCGGCGGTCCAACCAGAACTGCATGCGGGTGCAGAAAACCGGCCTGGGTAGGGCTGGGAGAAATCTTGCGTCGGTCTTGATAAGATCAAGGGTCTGATGAGTGAAGGAAAGGCAACAATGGCAGAAAATCACGTCGTGATCGAGCTCAATGGCGCCAAGCTGGAGTTGCTCGAAGGCGATATCACAGAACTCGACGTCGAAGCGGTCGTCAACGCGGCCAACGTAGAGCTTCAGCTGGGTTCGGGCGTGGCGGGTGCCATTCGCAAGAAGGGTGGACCGTCAATCCAGAAAGAGTGCAACCGGATAGGCGGCACAGCAGTCGGCACCGCGGTCATTACAGGCGCCGGCAACCTGGAAGCCAAGCACGTGATCCATGCTGTGGGCCCGAAGATGGGCGAGGGCGACGAGGACCGCAAGCTTTCGGCGGCGGTGCGCTCGGCGCTTGCCTTGGCCGATCGGCACGGTCTCAAGTCGGTCGCTCTACCGGCGATCTCGACGGGGGTCTTTGGATTCCCCACCGATCGCTGCGCACGGGTTACGCTGACCGAGATTCACCGCTACCTCCAGGGCGGCACAAAGCTCGACCGGGTGGTGGTCGTCCTCTTCGACGACGACAATTTCAACGCATTCCGCAAAGAGTTGCGGCGCGGCTTCCGGTAAGCCCGTCGGAGACCACGAACCCGAGCACTGCCGCGCGGGGGCCCCGGCTACGGGCCGGTGTCCCGCATCACTCGCCAAGGCGCTCGGCGCTGCGGGAGCCCTCCGGCCCGGCCGCCCCGCGCTGTGGAGAAATCTCGGTTCTTCGCGAGATTGGGTGGACGGGTTGGCTGACCGGAGGCCTGGGAGGAGGGGTAAATGGTCGGCCGGCGGTTCCCCCGCCCGTATCTTCGATCAGTTGCGGCGCGGCTTCCGGTAAGCCCGTCGGAGACCACGAACCCGAGCACTGCCGCGCGGGGGCCCCGGCTACGGGCCGGTTTCTGCAGCTCGATCGAATGCCCCGCTGGAAACGCCGCTCGCTGGATGGACTCCCAGCGTTGGCTCGCGGCTCGTTGTTCGCCCGTCTTGCTTATCAGGCGCCGAATTTTGCGAGGCGGCCTGCGTTGGCCATCATCAGCCCGAGCAGCTCGGTCGACGGGATGGTTCCGAGGTGCCCGTTTGTCGCCGCGATTTCGTCGAAGGACTCCGTCTGATCGATAAAACAGCGATCGGAGTGAAGTAACAGGGGCACCGGGTGCCAGCTGTGGGCCTTCATCGGCGCCGGGGTCGAATGATCCCCGGTGATCGCGAGAACGTCGGGTCCGAGCGCGAGCAGCGCCGGCAGCGCCTCATCTACTTGCTCGATGACTCGACTCTTGGCCTCGATGTCGCCGTCCTCACCGGCTTGGTCGGTCTGCTTGACGTGGACAAAGAAGAATTCGAAGGCGTCCCAGTTGTCCCCGACGGTCGTCACCGCTTCGGCCGCTTGCTTGCTGCACGCTACGACCGTCATGCCGCAGGCGGCGGCCACGCCGCGGTAGAGCGGATAGCCGGCGAAGGCACCCGCTCTCATTTTGTACAGTTGAGGAAACGCCGGCAAATCGGGAAGGCTCGAAAACCCACGCAACAGGATTCGGTTGGCTTGCGGCTCGTCGTCGATGGCGGTCTCGAGATGAGCAATCACGCGCTGGATGGTGTCGGCGGTTTCGGTGGCTTCCCCCACGGTCGCCCGGGCCGGCAGCGATGGTGTGCCGGTTCGCTGCGGGTCGGTGTCCGCTATCTGCGGTCGCAAACCGTCGCCTTCCAGAAGGAGAACAAATCTGTAGGCCTCGCCGGGCTCGATACGTACTCGGATCGGGATGTCGAGGTTTTCGAGTGATGCCGTCATCTTGGCGCAGAGTCGGCGTCCCTCTCGAGTCGCAATGCGGCCCGCGCGGCGATCCGTGATGTTTCCGGCGGCGTCGGCGCTGGCGAAGTTGCCACGTGCCGCGATGTGAGCCGGGCCGAGGTCGAGACCCAGACCGAGTGCTTCGAGCACGCCCCGCCCGATGTCGGCCTCCGGGTCGCGCGGGTCGTAGCCAAACAGGGACAGGTGAGCCGGTCCGCTTCCCGGAGTGACGCCCTGAGCGACCGGTACGATACGACCCAACGCCGAGCGGCGCGCGAGGGCGTCGAGGTTTGGCGTTCGAGCGAGTTCGAGAGCAGTTTTGGGCTGCTCGGGGGAACGCAGGTCGCCCAGCCCGTCCAGAATCAGCAGGACGATTCGGGTGTCGGCCGGTTGAGCCAACCGCGAGACGAACTCACTGTGTCGCATGCAAGAGTCTCCTCATGCTACGAGATAGGCGCTGGCACGGACCTGGATGCGGGCGCGAGGTTCGAACCCGCTACCCCAGATCGAGTAGGCGTTCGAGGCCGCCAGGACCGGCAGCACGATCCAGCCGTCAAAAACACCGTCCGGATTGAACGGGGGGACAACCGGCTCGATCTCGGCCAGCTTGACCCAGTGCTCCTCGCCGGGATCGAACGACGCTCGCAGTTCAACGTATGCGCGGTCGAGATCGATGGTCCTGCGACTCGACGGGTGCCAGATGGAAACGACGATCCTCATCTCGTCGAAACTCGCCGTGTCGAGCCGTTCCTCTCCCTTCTCTCGCAGTACATGCGAGAAGGTCCCCGAGCTACCGGTGGCGAAGATCTCCGGAGTCCGATCGAAGATCACGTCGCGTGGCTGAATGTTCGAGTTCAAGCCTGGCCTCGCGCCGATTGCAAGGAGTTACGGACACGCTCCCTGATTTCCTCGGGAGTCGAGCCCAGAATCGGAGCACCGATGCCAAAGCCGGTGGCGCCCGCCGCCCAGTACTCGGGAATCTCTTCCGGCGGGAAACCTCCCGATGCCAGCATGGGGATGTCCGAGAGGGGCTGTCTGACGGTCGCCAGGTAGGTCGCGCCTCCCACCGGTGGCAGAGGATAGACCTTGACCATGTCGGCACCCATGTCTCGTGCCGCCGCGATCTCGGTTGGCGTGAGCGCGCCAACGATCAAATAGACACCGGCTTCGACGGCGACGGCGGCAGTCTCGGCGCGTGCATTTGGGGTGACCAGGAACTCGGATCCAGCAGCCAGCGCTTCGGTGGCTCGCCCCGGGCTGGTCACCGTGCCCATTCCGATCCAGGGAGGGCCGCCGGCCGGGCGTTCGGACAGGAGCCGGCTCACCAGTGCAGTCGCGTTCGGACAGCTGAAGGTGATCTCGACGAGCTCGATGCCGGCGTCGATGAGAATCCGGGCCTGGCTTTCGGCCTCGCCCTCCGAAGCGGTGCGGACGACACCGATGACCGGAGTCGAGCGGATACTCGACTCGACCCCCTTTCGGCTCTCGGTTTTTGTTGGCAACAAGAAAGCGGTTCCGACTCTTTCGAAGCGAGACTCTATCATCGCTCTCGGCCGGCTTGGGGCGGCTTCGGGGAGACAGATCGGGCGGCTCGCCGGCAGATCCCTCGCAGGATCCTGACCTCGCGATCGGTCAGCCGGGCGCGGGCCGCGAGCCGCCGGAGATCTCTCAAGACGCTCGAGAACGTATCGTCTCGTGCGAAGCCCAGATCGCCGAGGAGAGGCGTGAGCTGCCCGAAGAGGCCTTCTATGTCTGCCGCCGTCGCCACAGGTTCCGAACGCAGGTCGGTCTTCTCTACTGCCGCGGTCTCCGAGTGATAGAGCTCCCATGCTACGAGCAGCACGGCTTGTGCCAGGTTGAGGGTTGGTTGCTTGCGACTCGTCGGAATTCGGACCAGAGGACTCAGCCGAGCCAGCTCGTCGTTCTCCAGCCCCGAGCGTTCGGGTCCAAAAACGATGGCGGTTGAAGTGCCGGCCGGGTCGGAGGCCAGCACCCGCGGCAACTCGCGTGGCGAGATCAGAGGCACCTCGAGGGTGCGGGCTCGCTTCGAAGTGGTGCCGACGACCCGCTGAAACGGTGCGATCCCTTCGGCAAAGGAGCCGGCGTGGACGGCTTTGTCGAGAACCTCCCCGGCGTGGACGGCAAACGCCCGCGCGGTGTCCCGGATCGGGGTCGCCGGCTCGACGATGACGAGCCTGGAGAGTCCCATGTTGGCCATTGCACGGGCCGCTGCACCGATGTTGCCTTCCTCCGTCGGCCGTACAAGAACGATGGCGGTCTCTAAAGTCGTCACGAGGTTGGCACTTTATCTCGACCGGCCGGCCGGCTTGCGGTGCGAGCTGTTCGCGGCCCAGCCGGAGTCTCCGCAGGGAGTCTCTTCAGGGGACTGCGCGCTACTAGGACTCAGGTGACCTAGAGGCGCGCGCCGCGGTAGACCTCGCGCCGGATCTGAGGGGACTCCACGAGTCTTAGCCATGCGCTCGGTCAAACGTCCCTGATGGAGCCTCCGGACCGGGCCGTGAGTCGCCTCGCGCTTGAGCTGGCAGGAGTCGAGTCGGTCCATGCCGGTAGGCGTTCATCGCAGCCCGGTGAATGCTCGGCAGGAACGCTGTGAGCCTGCGGGCGCTCACTGACCCCTGATGACCGCACTCGGTCTGCGCGGGCGAACAACGAGGCGCGAGCGAGCTCGTCCAAGGCTGAGTTGCGAGCGCCGTTTCCAGCCGGGCGTTCGACCGGGCTGCCGCAAGCTGGCCGGCGGGACTCTCAGGCCCCGAACTTGATCGGGTCGCCGAGTTCGTCGAGCGAGAAATTGGCCATGATCTGGTGGCCGTTGAAATCCAGCACCCGGATGTCCTCGAGCCCGCCGAGATCGTCGACGATCCGATCGTAGGCCTCGGAATACCGGGCCTCGACCGCGGTCAGGGCCACCTCGTAAGCAAGGAATTTCTCGATCCCCTTGTAGCGGAGCTTCTCGACCAGCCGCTCGTCGGTGAGCTTGGGATAGGTCGAGAGAATCAGAATCGGGCCGGTACCGGTGAAAATAAGATAGGCCCGAGGTGTCTTGCTGCTGGTCATGAATTCTCCCCAGAAGATGCGGTGAGAACGTACCACGGGGGGTGCCAGTGTCAACCCCGACTTCTTGAAGGTTCTCCGTGCGTGGCTCGCGACTCAGGTTCGTAGCAAGAAGGCCTTGAGGTCGTAGCCCAGTTCGGCCGTCAAGCGGAAGAGCAGGGGCAGCGGAAGGCCCACCACGTTTGTGTAGTTGCCGTTGACGGAATCGACAAAAAGGGCGCCCAGTCCCTGGATTGCGTACGAACCGGCCTTGTCGAGTGGCTCTCCGGTGCTGGTGTACCAGGACAGCTCCTTGGGGCTCATGGATCCGAGAGTCACCTCCGTGCGCTCGACACCGCTAGCCGAGCGGCTGTCGGAGGAGTCGAACACACAGACACCGGTCAACACCTCGTGCTGGCGGCCGGCGAGCGATGCCAGCATGCGCGTGGCGTCCGACTCGTCCGTCGGCTTTCCCAACACCCGCCCGCCATGGGTAACGATCGTGTCAGCCCCGATCACCACCGCGTCGTCAGCGGCTCCCGCATGCGCCTTTTCCCGTGCCAACCGCAGAACGTATTCTCCGGCCTCCTCACCGGGCCGGTGGGTCTCGTCGATGTCCACCGGACAGGTCACGAAATCCAGCCCCAGGTCGGCGAGAAGCCTCGATCGACGCGGCGAAGCCGAAGCGAGCACAAGCTGGCGATCTGTGTTCGGGGTTGACAAGGGACAATCAGAAAGAGAGTACCGAATCAGGGTAGATAGCCGGGAATTGTCTTGACCCTGAGGTCGCGCCGTCCGACCTTGACCTCGACTTCGCGAAACTCATCGCCTTCTGTCTGAGAGGATTGATAACCGATCAAGTACTGAGTACGTAGCTCTTCCTCGATCCGCTTGTAGATCCCTTCGAGCTGGTTGACCGCCGACGCGGAGTAGTACGCGCCACCGGTTTGTTTGGCGATGTGCCGAAGCAGTCCCTGGGCCTGGTTGAGCCGAGTGTCGACACCCAGACCGATGGCATAGACCGCGACACCGGAGTGGCGCGCGAAATCCATTGCATCGCTATAGCTGTACTTGCTGCAGGAGTCCTCGCCGTCGGTCAAGAGGATCAGCGCGCGCTTGCCGCGTAAACCCGAAAGATAGTAAAGACCAAAAACGATGCTGTCGTAGAGCGCCGTCTCGCCCTCCGCCACCATTCCGGCCAGACCTCCCGCCATTACTTCATGATTGTTGGTCAGCGGAACCTTGAGCTCGGGCTGGTCGTTGAAGATGACCACCGCCGCCCGGTCCTTGGGTTGGATGACACGTTGGAAAAAGTGCATCGCGGCGCGTTCGGCATGCTCGAGATCGTCTTCCATCGAGGTGGAAGCATCTAGAATCAAAGCCGCGTGAATCGGTAGATCGACGACTTTCTCGAAGCGGCGAATCCGTTGGTCGATCGAGTCTTCGAGCACTGTGAAGTCGCTTGCTTCGAGACCCTCGATGTTGTTGCCTTTGCGGTCCACCACGCTGGTGTAGAGCTCGACGAAGTCCACTTCGACCTCGTCGAGGTTTTCGGGACCGTTGATGATGACGACGTCCTCGGCCGAGTTACCGTCCGCCAGATAGGCGACCGCTCGGACATAGGTAATTCTCTCGTTGGTGGGTAGGAGTACCGGTTGGACATAGGGCGGTTGATAGAGCGTCGCCAGCAAGGCTTCGTTGAGGTAAAGCTCGACCCGGTCGAGAGTCTCCCCGCGTGGCACGCTGAGCTCGGCGCGTGCCTTCAGGCCATCGGCATAGCGACCTCCGGCGAGAGGTTCGAGAAGCCGTATCGAGAAACGGTGCGGTCCGGAATTGACCGGTAGACGGTCGCGGGCGATCTCGGCGCCGCCCGAATCGTAGCCGATCGCTTCCAAGATGTGTGTTCGCGGCGCCTCGCCGAAGTCCAGCTCGAGCGAAAAAGGCGGCCGGCTCTTGCTCATGATCCGGCGGCCGTTGAGAAAAAAGGCTACCTTGGCGATCCCCTCTCCCGAGACACGGGTCTCGACGCGACCGCGGCCCGTCAGCATGCGGTCAGGAAGCGGCAACAGCTTGAGGGTCGTACCGCTTGGCTCGGGCTCGGGTTGTGTGACGCGGACGAGAGAGCGTGCGGCGCCGGTGATCTCGCTCGGAAGCGATGCCGGTGTGTCGGCTACGGGCGCGGTTGTCGTCGGCCCGGTCGCCGCCTGGGTCTCCGTCCGGGTCTTTGTCCGAACCCGCGCGAGGGAGGGCACTTCGAGCATGCGCTCGTCGCGAAAGAATCGCTCACCGTTGAGATCCCGAACCCTCAGAATCTGTCGGTACTGACCGGGTCGCAGGTGGCGCTGCACGACCAGGGGGAGGCGGCTCCCCTCGATGGCGGGGGCCGGAATGTTGAAGCGGTAATGGAAGCTCTCGAAAAGATCCTCGCCTCGGAGGATTTCACCGTCGACGACAAAGTTGTAGGCGCGTGGCGTTTTTGCGCCCGACGATTCGGGGGTTCCGCCCGGAGTGCTGGCGGCAGTCTTCTCCGGCGTGTTTGACGAGATGGAGGAGACGGCGACGGTGGATTTGTCTATCGTCAACAGACTTTGGACGACGATCCGGCTCTGGTAACGACCCGCGAAGAGGATCTCCAAGTTGGCTCCCAAGAGCGGAGCGTCGTCGGGGAGATCGGTAGACCGACCCAGGAAAGCGGCGGCCCACTCGGTCGAGGGTCGGGGGAGCCGTTCGCTCACCGCTGCAAATCGTTCGAAGTCGACCGCCAAAGAGAGGATCTCTTCTACCTCTTGCGGCCGGCTGCAACCAGCGAGTGCCGGGCCGAGTTGTGAGCCAAATGTCGGTCGCGAAGCCGAAGGCGAGGCCAGTGCCGAGATGCCGTCGAACGGGTCCCATAGCTGGTAAGGGTCCCTCGATCCACCGGCCCTGAGGGCGAACACCAGGGCGGCATCGCGCGCTCCCGTGTCGCGGTAGATCCAGATCTCGTTCCCCAGGAGCTGTTCGGGGCACAGGTTGTTGTGGATCCTTGCCGGTGCGCCGCCCAGGAGCAGGGCGCGACCGCGATCGCTCTCGATGCCCGCGAACCGATCTCGCGCCAGCTCGATTCGCTGCAGCCACTCCTGATGGAATTCATTCACCGGGCTCGACGGGAAAGGGTCGCGGGCCTGCCAGAAACGCTCGATGAACTGTCGGCGGCGATGGTCTTGGCGCAAGGTTAGAAAGGCTTCGAGCTCCGGCGGCGTGATCAGAAACTCGACTTCGGCGAGCCAGGCCCGGTTCGCCTCGCTGAGACGAGCGATGGTCTCCTCTTGCTCGGGTGTCCGGCTTCCCGCCTCGATCCTCGCGGGCACCAGGACGGCAAGCACGAGGCCTACGACCAACAAGGAGGCGTGCCTTCTCACTGCCATCTGGGCTTCAACCACGCTGCTAGGGATAATACCCGCGAAGCGTCTTGGCCTCGAGATCGGAGCGCGCCAACTCGACCTCGATGGTGCGGAAATCGCCGGAGGTGTCGGTGTTGCTCGACTGATAGGCGAGGTAGTACCGCGATCGTAACTCGCGCTGAATCTCCTCGTAGATCGGTTCCAACTCGGAGATTTCCTTGATGAAGAAGCCGCGCCCGCCGGTTTCCGCGGCCAGGCGATTGAGCTTCTGGCGGGCATCACCCAGTCTCTTGCCGCGGTCGAGACCGATCGTATAGATGGCAACCCCCGCTCGGCGTGCGTATTCGAGCGTGTTCTCGAATGTGAAACGGCTGTGCTCGTCTCGGCCGTCCGAGAGGACAATCAGCGCCCGCTGACCCTTGATGCCGTTGAAGTAGTAGAGCGAGAAAATGAGGCTGTCGTAGAGGGCGGTGCCGCGCTCGGCGGTCAGCCCCGAAAGCCCCGCAGCAAGCTCCTGGAGGTCATTCGTGAACTTGGCGATCAGGTTTGGATGGTCGTTGAATGTGATCAGCGTCGCCCGGTCGCGGGGTGTCATCGCGTGTTCAAAGAACCTCAACGCCGCGGCCTGGGCGGACTCGAGATTCTCCGCCATCGAGGCGGAGACATCAATCAAGATCCCGGCATGGATCGGTAGGTTGGCGACCTTTTCGAATCGAAGCGAGCTCTGCGGAACGCCGTCCTCGAAGATCGAGAAGTCGGCGGGGGCCAGATCGTCCACTGGGCGTTTCTGCCGGTTGAGTACAGCAATATAGAGTTCGACAAACTGAACGTCTAGCTCTTCTAAATACTCGGGAGCATTGACAAAGACGAGATCCTCGGTCGAATTGCCGTCGGGTTGATAGGCCACGGCTCGAACATAGGCGACCTGGGCGGCCTCGGGAAGAACGATCGGGTAGGAGTAGGGCTCCTGATAGAGAGTCGCCACCAGGTCTTCGTTGAGGAAGAACTCGACTCTTTCCACGGCCTTTCCATCGGGAACCTCGACAATCGCGCCCGCCCGCAAGCTGGTGGTGTAGGTCTTGTCGCGCCGCGGTTCGATGAGTCGAATGGCGAAACGATGAGAGCCGCCATTTAGCTCCACTTCGTCGCGGGCGACTTCTTCGCCGTCGTGGTCATAGGCAACCGCGCCGAGAGTCCTCATGCGCGGCAGGCTGCCTAGGTCGAGCTCGACGCTAAACGGTGGGCTCCGCTTCTTTAGAACCTCGCGACCGTCGAGTGTGAAGTGCACTCGTTCAATGTCGGACCCCGAAGTCAAGGTGTCGATCCTCAGCATGCCGGTCTGCAGCTCCCCGCGCGGCGGTACGATCTTTAGCGTTGTTTCGCCGCTGTCGATAGCGGCGTTGGCTTCGGCCAGGATCCGCGCCGTTTCGGGGTCGGGGGGAGTGCGGTTGAGCACCGTCTCGACTCGAGGCACCGAGAGCTGGCGTTCGACGCGGAAGAAGGAGCCGGCGTTGATGTCCTGGATGCGAAGTATCAGTTGATAGTCGCCGGGGCGCAGATAGCGTTCGAAGAGAAGCGGGACCTTGTCGGCCTCGATCTCTTTCGAGGGAAGGTTAAAGCTGTAGCGAAAGCTATCGAAGAGCTTGTCGTCGCGCAGCACCTCGCCGGTCATGGCCAGGTTGTAGGCCGTGTGGCCGCCGAGCTCTGAGAGCGCCAGCTCCGAGGACTCGACAGAGACGATGCCTTGCGTGACGGTTCGGGTCTTGTGCCGCCCGGGATAGTCGACCGAAAGCTCCGCGGAAAACGTCGCAGCGCCCTCGTCGACGTCGGTGGTGTAGGAGTTGAACGTGATCGCCCATTCTCCCGAGGGCATCTTGGGTGGCTCGACCAGGCTGTGGACGAGGTTGAGGTACCCCAGTTCGGTTTCCGAGAAGACTTTCCTCATCACCGCCAGCAAAGCATCCCGCGAGTCCGGGCTGCAGGTACTGACGAGCGACTGGATGTTATTGGGGCTCCCGGTGGGAAACTTGTAGAGCGATCTCAGACCTTCGGTCGGATCCCACAGCCGGAACTTGCCGAGGCTGCCGGTCTGGACAAAGAGGATCATCACTTCGCGCCGGTTGGACTCTGCTTTTTCGTAATACCAGACCTGGCTGGGCCACAGATCCGAGCAGCGCAGATCGACGAGCGCGTTGGGCAGTCCGTTGGCCAGCAGCACCAGGGCCCGCTCCTCGTCGAGCGATCCGGCAACCCTGCGAGCCTCGGCGACGCGTGCGTCCCACTTGTCCTTGAATTCGTTGCGGCCGGTATCGGGGTATGGATCGCGGACGCGCCAGAAACGGTCGATAAAGGAATCGCGCTGGTAGTCCTTGGCCAACTTCAGAAACGTCTCAATCTCTTCGTCGGTGATCAAGAGCTGAACTTCCTCGAGCCAGCTCTGGTACTCGGCCGGCAGCGCTTCGATCAGCTGCTTTTCGATCTTGCGCTTCTTGCCGCCGATCGCGTCCGTTCCGAGGGCAAGAGCGACCACGATCGCCAGCAGCGGCACGAGAGCGAGGGAGCGGTGGGTCGGGTGACTCATGTCCATTTCATCCTATGACACTAGGGTTGGCCCGAGAAAATCCCGCCGGGATAGAATTCGCGGTCCATGAAGGAGGTCTACTTCGACCACAACGCCACGACCCCGATCGATCCGCGGGTCCTCGAGGCGATGCTTCCCTGGCTTGGCGCGCTTCATGGCAATCCTTCGTCTGTCCACTCCTTTGGCCAGCGGTCGCGCGAAGCCGTCGAGAAGGCCCGTGCCGAGGTAGCGGCTCTCTTGGAGATCGCAGAACCGACGCAGGTCGTCTTCACTTCTTCTGGTACGGAGGCCAACAACGCGGTGGTTTTGGGGGCTGCGCGCTCGGCAGGGCAGGGGGGACGGCTGGTTATTTCGGCGATCGAGCATCCGTCGATCGAGGCCTCGGCCGTGCGGCTCGAAGAAGCCGGGGTCGAGGTCGTGCGGGTGAAGCCGCGAAGCGACGGGTGTGTCGAGCCAGAAGCGATCGAGTCCGTTCTCGATGAGAGGACTTTTCTGGTCTGCCTGATGCTGGCCAACAACGAGCTGGGTACTCTGCAGCCGGTTCGAGAGGTCGCCGAGGGGTGTCGCGCGCGTGGCGTGCCGCTGCTGTGCGACGCTGTCCAGGCAGTTGGAAAGATCCCCGTCTCGGCACCGGAGTTGGGGGTCGACTACCTGGTCCTCGGTGGTCACAAGTTCAACGCTCCCGCCGGAGCGGCGGCGGTCTGGGTCCGACCGGGAGCGGTCTTCGAGGGCTTTCATCTGGGCGGCGGTCAGGAAAGGAACCGGCGAGCCGGCACCGAGAACGTAGCCGCCCTGGTCGGACTGGGGGCCGCCGCCGCCCTGGCCGCGAGCGAGGTCGGTGAGCGGGGGCGGCGAATGGCGAAGCTGCGTGACCGATTCGAGGGGGGGCTGGAAGGGTTTGCCGACGTCGTGGTTCACGGAGCCCAGGCCAAACGGCTTCCCAACACCAGCCATGTCGCTCTTGTGGGTGTGTCGGCGGAATCCCTGATGATCCGGCTGGATCTCGACGGGTTTGCGGTCTCGGCAGGTGCGGCCTGTTCTTCCGGCAAGGTGGAGCCCAGTCGGGTTCTTCTTGCGCTCGGGGTCGGGGAATTGGAGGCGCTGTCGTCGGTGCGGGTGAGCTTTGGCCAGGGCAACGACGAGCGACAGGTCGATGATCTGCTGGGGGCTTTGGGGAGACACGTCGGGGAGTTGCGCAGGCTCTCGGTCGAGAACACTTCAGGAACGAGGACCGATTGAGCGGCGACCTCGCAAGCAACGCCGCCGGCCAGGTCGCCGTGGCAATGAGTGGCGGTCTCGACTCGTCGGTGACCGCCTGGCTGTTGTCCCGGGGTGAGCGTCCGGTCGTCGGGTTGTCGATGCTTCTATGGGACCGCTCCAAGGAGGAGCGCAACGGTCGATGCTGTGGCGCTCTCGACCTTGGTGACGCGAAACGCGTAGCTCAGCAGTGCGGCATTCGCCACTACACCTTGCACCTCGAAGAGGAGTTTCGACGTCAGGTGGTGGACCCGTTCGTGGACGACTATCTCGCGGGGCGAACACCGGTCCCGTGTACACGGTGCAATACTTTCATCAAGTTCGATCTGTTTCTCGAAAGAGCACGTGCCTTGGGTTGCGATCGCATCGCCACGGGCCACTACGCGAGAATCGTAGAGGGACCCGGTGGATACGAGCTTCATCGCGCGCTTCAGGAAGACAAGGACCAGAGTTACTATCTTTTCGAGTTGACCCAGGATCAGCTCGCCTCTTCGGAGTTCCCGCTGGGCGAGAGGGACAAGCGGGAGGTGCGTGAGCTGGCGCGTGGCGTCGGGCTGGTCGTGGCGGAGAAGCGCGAGTCGATGGAACTCTGTTTTGTCGAGGGCGGCATTCGGGACTTCGTGGAGGAGCAGGCCGCCGAGCGTGATTTGGCCTTGGCTTCGGAAGATCCCGGGGCTACCAGAAGCATCGGGAGGGCCAGCCGCATCGTCGATCGGGACGGCGGGCTCCTGGGTCGCGGCGAGCCCTATTACCGTTACACGGTGGGTCAACGGCGCGCGCTGGGTGGGGGTGCACCGGAGAAGCTCTATGTCCTGGGTGTGCGACCCGCGGTCAACGAGGTCGTAGTCGGTCCGCGCCGAGAGCTGGCGTCGAAGGGGCTTGGCGGCGAACGGCTGCACTGGATCGGCGAGGAGCCCACAGGCGACTTGACGGCGACAGTAAAGATTCGTTCGCGACACGCCGGGGTCGAGTCGCGGATTCGTTCGGTCGGGAAAGGTCGGGTCGAGATCGAATTCGCAACTCCGCAGGAAGCGGTGACCCCGGGTCAAGCCGCGGTGTTTTACGAAGGAACTAGGGTTCTCGGTGGTTGCTGGATAGGTAGCGCCA
>JAOTZA010000160.1 GCA_029861655.1 Acidobacteriota bacterium
GGCCCATTGTTGTGGGCAGGACTCGAAGCGCCGCCCCGACTCCGAGAACCCGATGGATACGAGCCGTGAAGACGAGTTGGAAAACCACAGCGGCCAGGTTCATGACACTGTAGAAATTGCCAAAGAAAGCGGTGCGTTGATCGAGAGTCACGGTAGAGTTCTCGACCGCCCAATTGAATTGGAGATCGACCGTTTGTGCGACCAGGATCGTCACGACCATCAACCCCGAGATCAGTTGTAGCTGCCGAGACTCGCGGATGATGGCAAGAGCGCCACGCGCAGGTTCCTGCTTGGGTTTGGCGCGTTGCCGATTTTCGGCTGGCCGACCTTTCCGGCGAGAGGGGACGGTCCGGATCGCGAGGGCCAGTAGCACCATGAGTCCGGTGGCGGCCAGTAGAGTGGCCCGGGTATCGGCGGCCGCACTGACCAGACGCGCCACTTGACCGCCCACGATGCCACCCAGCAGACCGCCCGCGGTCACGAACCCAAAGAGACGTTTGGCCTGGCGTGCGTCGAAGACTTGTGCCGACAGCGACCAGAACTGGCTGTAGGTAACGGCGTAGGTGATCGAGATCCAGACATAGAAGGCCGCCGCCGGCCAGATGCTGTCGATCCCGAGAATCCACCAGAAAAACAGGGTGGAAGCAGCGACCACCAGACAGGTCGCCGAAATCACCTTGTGTCTTGCGGTCGATTCCGAGAAACGAGTGTAGAGACGCAAGAGAGGGTACGAGCAAACGGCGACCGCAAGATAGACCCAGGGCAGATTCGCGGCCCCCAGATCGTCGAGAAAGGAAGACTGGCGCACACTTTTTGTGGCGTACTGAAAGCAAACGATGAGGAAGAAGCACGCGAACAGAAGGCACGCCAGCCTTCTCTCGCCGGGGCGCATGTCGACCTGCAGCCGGGTCGCGATTCGACGCCATCCGGGAACCGACAGGGCCGAAGCCTCAGGAGCCATCAATTCTCTCGTTACGTTCCGGTGTCCGAGTCTTTTCGTCTCGCCACGAGCAGCGTGCAGTCGTCTCCAAACTGGTTCGAGCCGACGAACTCGACAAGACGAGTCTCGAGGATCTCCGCGAATTCCGCAAGCGGCAACGAGCGGTTCTCGCGGCAGAACTCTTCAAGCCGTTCGATACCGAACTCTTCACCCGTGGGTGCCGCTGCTTCGGTGAATCCGTCGGTGTAGGCAAGTAGCATGTCGCCCGGCCCGAGCGAGGTTTGGACGCGTCCATACACCGCCTTTGCCAGCAATCCGAGCGGAGTGCCCGTCGATTCGAGCCGCTCGACGGCGCCGGACCGTCGAACCAGAAGGGAAGCATTGTGACCACCGCTCGCGTAACTCAGAGCTCCGCTCGCGGGCTCGAGAACAGCGACAAAAGCGGTGGCATATTTCGCCGCGGCAGTGCGCTCGAAGAGAAGTTGATTGACCCGGCCTGCGATCTCGTCCGGTGCGCAGCCTTCGCGAATAGGCCCGGCGGCGAGTGCTTCGAACGACGCCGTGAGAATAGAGGCTGCCATGCCTTTGCCGGAGACATCGACCAGCACGAGGACGCAGTCTTTGCTTTCTTCTCGCGGTACGACCTCGTAGATGTCGCCCGACACGCCGCGCGAGGGCGTATTTCGGCCGAAGATGTCGTAGCCCGCGATCTTGGGAAGCTCGGTTGGTATCAGTCCCACCTGGATCTGCCTGGCAAGATCGAGCTCCTGCTCGAGCTGCCGACGCTTGACGGCCTCGTCCGCAAGCGCCAGGTTCCGGATCCTGAGCGCCGCCGCCGAGGCCAGCGATGTGAGAACCTCCATGTCTTCCTCGGTGAACTGGCGTCTGTTGAGCCGTGAGCTAAGGGCGATCATCCCCACCGACCCCTCCGCGTCCATCAACGGAGCAGCCACAAGGCTACGCACGCCCGACGCTACGATACTGTCGGCCTCATTGAAGCGCTCGTCATTCCTCATGTCGAGAACCAGCGCGGCCAGGCCCTTTCTGGCGACTTCCTCGACAAGCGTCGTCGAATAGAAGTAGCCGCCTTCCTCTTCCGCAGCCGTACGCACTGCCGCCCGTTCGTAGCCGTCGTCGCCGCTATCGAGATAGATCACCGCTTCTTCGGGTCCGAGGTGTTCGAAGGCCTTTTCGAGAATCAGATCCAGCAGGTCTTCGAGGTCGACCGAGCTGGCGAGGGCGCGGTGCACCTCATTGAGCAGCTGTAACCGTCCAGCATAGTGTCTCAGGTCGTCCTCCGATGCGACCTTCTGAACCTTTGTTCCGGAGCCGGTGTCGATCAGCTCCGATGCGGGTTTCAGGATCGTATGCGGCCCGAGACTGCTCCAGCTTTCCTCCGCTTCCTGCGGTAGAAGAGGATCGAACACCGATATCTTGGTACCGGAAATCCGGATGTGGTCGCCCGGCCGGACAGCGATTGGTTTGCTGACCGGGCGGTTGTTTACAAGCGTACCGTTGCGCGAACCGAGATCTTCGATCGCCCAGTTGTCGCCGTCGAGAACAAAGCGGAGATGATGACGTGAGAGAAACCGATCGGCGATCGTAACATCGCAGTCGGAGGCTCGCCCCACAAGCAACTGGTCGCCCTCGAGGCTACGGTCGAAGGTGTCGCCCTCGGGCGGGATAACTCGTAGGGACAGTCGGGTGCTCATCATTGCTCCGGCAGATATCGACCGAGGATCTTGGGTTTGACGAGGAACTCGAGTTCGCCGGCTCCGAAGTCGACGCGGTCCCAGTCCTCGCCTGCGAACCGGATGCTGGCGACGGCCGCCGTGGGAAAGCCTATCCTGCCCCGTCCGATCAGTCTTCCCGTGAGCTCCGAAAAGGTTGGTTCGTGACCGGCGAGCAGCAAGCAGCCGACCCGTTCTTGCTCAGAGGCCATATGCCGGCGCGCGGCGGCCAGGGCTTCGCCAGCGCCGGCCCCGTAGAGAGCGTCGGTCGTGACGATCGGCGCGGCCCAGCGCCCCGACTGGGCCGCGATCACGACCGTGTCGCGAGCGCGGCGGGCGGTAGAGGAGAGAATTCGGTCGGGTGCTCTACCGGCCTCGGAAAGGAAGCGGCCGATTGCGGCAGCAGCGCTCTGGCCGCGTGGCGCCAAGGGACGGTCATGATCGCCATCGTAGGGAGCTTCCCAATCGGACTTTCCGTGTCGCAAGAGGAGTATCCGCAAGATCTCTCAATCTCCCACCAAAGACGCTAGGCGGTCAAGCCGATGAGTTCGCGGAGTGCGCCCGAGTAAATGGGGGGAGTCTCGTCGGAGACTTGCCTGAGTGTTAAGGTACAAAGCCCTCTTTGAGAAGGGATAGAGGATGAAACAGGAAATCTCCGAATCGTTGAGTGACGCAGGACCGGCCCTCCAGGAGCGAGAGCTGTTCTTCAATCGCGAGCTGAGCTGGCTCGAATTCAACCGGCGGGTCCTGGGAGAGGCGCTCGATCCGTCGAATCCCCTGCTCGAACGCATCCGGTTTCTTTCCATTTTCGGATCGAATCTCGACGAGTTCTTTATGCTGCGGGTTTCCGGGTTGCGCGACCAGTTGGCGGCGGGTGTCGTCGAGCCGCCGCCTGACGGCCGGTCCCCAGCCGAGCAGCTGGCCGAGATCCGAGAGCTCCTGCTACCGGTTCTGGAGGAAGCGGGACACCTTTGGGACAGCGCCCTTCGTCCGGCGCTCGAGAAGGAGGGCATCGAAGTCCTCCATTACGAGCAGCTTGAAAAGGGCCAAAAAAGACTGCTGAGGAGGTATTTCAAGAAGGAGATTTCGCCCATCCTCACGCCTCTGGCGCTCGACCCGGGGCACCCGTTTCCACATATCTCGAACCTGAGTCTCAATCTGGCCGTTGTGGTGGAGGATCCGCATGAGGGCGAGAAGTTCGCGCGGCTCAAGGTTCCGCAGAGCCTTCCACGGCTCCTCCGCATCCCGGACGAGGAGAGCGCGGAGAGTCTCGAGCCTCTCGGCTTGGGCGACGTCCAATCGCCGACTTTTGTCTGGATGGAGGACGTCATCGCGGCGAACCTCGAGCGTTTGTTCCCGGGGTTGAAGGTCAAGGCGGCCTATCCCTTTCGCGTTACACGTGATGCGGACCAGGAGCTCGAGGAGGACGAAGCGGCGGATCTCCTGACGGCGATGGCGGAGATCGTCGAACAACGTCGGTTCGGCTCGGTCGTCCGTCTGGAAGTCAACGAAGGGCTGCCCGAGCGGATCCGGGACATCCTGCTGGAGCACCTCGGTGTCGTTCCGTACCAGGTTTACTCACACCGCGGTCCGATCGGTGTGTCGAGTCTCGCCGAGTTGGTCGAGAGCGATCGCCCGGATCTCAAGTGGAAGCCTTTTCATCCGACGATCCCGGGCTCCCTGGGTGGAGAAGAGAATGTCTTCTCGGTCATCCGACGGCGAGATGTCGTGCTTTACCACCCCTATGAGAGCTTTGTTCCGGTTCTCGATTTCCTCCGTGAGGCGGCGAGTGACCCGGATGTCCTGGCGATCAAGCAGACCCTCTACCGTGTCGGCTTGAATTCGCCGGTGGTCGAGGCTTTGATGGAGGCGCGAGCCAACGGCAAGCAGGTCTCGGTGCTCGTCGAGCTCAAGGCGCGCTTCGACGAAGAACGCAATATTGTTTGGGCGAGGGCGCTCGAGCAGGCCGGTGTCCACGTTGTCTACGGCGTTGTGGGCCTCAAGACACACGCCAAAATTCTATTGGTCGTGCGCCGTGAGGCCGAGGGCGTGAGACGCTATGTCCACCTGGCGACCGGCAACTACAACCCGGTGACGGCGAAGGTCTACACGGACCTCGGGTACTTCACGGCAGACAGTGAGATCACCAAGGACACATCCGATCTTTTCAATGCTCTCACGGGCTACTCTCGGAAGACCGAGTATCGGAAGCTTCTCGTTGCTCCAGGCGGAATGCGCGACGAGATTCTCGAACGGATCGAGCGAGAGACCGAGCATGCAAAGAACTCGGGCACCGGGTATCTGGCCTTCAAGCTCAATTCGCTGACCGACAAGAGGTGTATCGAGGCCCTCTATAGGGCTTCGCAAGCCGGAGTCGAGGTCGATCTTCAGATCCGGGGCATCTGTTGTCTCAGGCCCGGAGTTTCAGGACTGAGCGAACGTATCCGGGTTACTTCGATCGTTGGACGGTTTCTCGAACATGCCCGGGTGTACCACTTCAGAAACGGGGGCGAAGACGAGGTCTTCCTCGGTAGCGCCGATCTCATGCCACGTAATCTGGACGGTCGGGTGGAGGTCTTGTTCCCGGTGGGAGAGGCGTACCTCGGCGCCGCGATCCGCGACCACATCCTGGGTGTGCACCTGGGGGACACGGCGAAACTACATCGCCTCTTGCCCGACGGTTCCTATCAGCGCCCTTTCCCAGCTGACAACATCGAGTCGAGCGATTCGCAGGCGTGCCTCCTGGCCGGTGATCGCCCCTGGCAAGTCGAAGAGTAGTACCAGCAATCCACGTGGCCGGACCGGGACCCTCCCGGCGGTCATCCAAAGAAAGGTATTTGTCGAGAATGAATGAGAAAGCTGCACAGACGATGATTCTTTTGGCGGTCCTTGCGCTTCCCGCGGTAGCGCAGGACGAGCCGGCGACCATGGCAAGACCGGAGAGTTTCGACGATCGAGCCTCGTACAGTATTGGAGTCAACATGGGAATGAGCCTTGCCGCACAGGCGGCGCCGGCCTTCGCCGTCGATATGGAGTACCTCTTCCAGGGGATCCGCGACGCCATGGGCGAGACCGGGACGTTGATGGAAGAGCCCGAGATGGCGAGTACTTTTCAGGAGCTACAGGCGGTTCTCAAGGCGAAGCAGGAGGAGGTGAACGCAAAGCAACAGGAGGTGCGACGAGAGGCGGGTGAGACGAACAAGCAAGAGGGCGCGGCTTTTCTGGAAGAGAACGGACGGCGCGCCGAGGTCACGACTCTGGCTAGCGGGCTTCAGTACGAGGTCCTGGAAGACGGGAGTGGCGAGAAACCTTCGGCGTCCGACCGTGTCAGTGTCCACTATGAGGGCCAACTGATAGACGGGCAGGTTTTTGACAGCTCGATCAAGCGCGGCGCTCCGGCCACTTTCGCCGTCGGCGGTGTGATCTCCGGTTGGACCGAGGCGCTACAGCTGATGTCCGTCGGCTCGAAGTGGAAGCTCTTCATCCCGAGCGATCTGGCGTACGGCGAGCGTGGATCGCAGAGCATAGGTCCCAACGCGACGCTTATCTTTGACGTCGAGCTATTGGGAATCGAGGGCCAGTAGGCACGACCGCGATCGGCTATTCGACCTTGTGGAGATAGACGTCGCGTTTGGGATAGGGAATCTCGACGCCCTCGGACTGAAAGCGTTTGTACACTTCGGTGTAGAGGGCGTCGAGCACCCGGCCGCGTAGAACCGGCTCCTCGATCCACCCGAGCAGCTCGAAATCGAGGGAAGAATCGCCGAGAGCGCGAAACCTCACTCGGGGCTCCGGACTCTCTACGATCATCGGGTGTGCAAGTGCCGTCGCCATGAGAATCTCGCGCACGCGGTCGATGTCCGACCCGTAGGCGACGCCGACCTTGAGCCGTATACGTTCCTTCTCCCACGGGCCGCCGCTTTCGTTGATGATCTTGGCGTTGGCAATCACAGAATTGGGGACGGTCACCTCGATATCGTCGCGGGTCAGGATTCGGGTGCTGCGCAGGCCGATCTGGGTCACTTCGCCGCGCTCACCGGAGTCCAGGTTGACGAAGTCTCCAACCTTGTAGGGCGCGTCGGCAAGGATGAAGACGCCGGCAAAGAGATTGGCCAGGGTGTCCTTGGCGGCCAGGCCAAGGACCAGACCCAGAACGCCGCCCGTCACCAGCATCCCACCGACGTCGATTTCCCAGGAAAGGCAAAAGAAGTAGATTCCGGCTCCCCAGACGACCACCTTCAAGGTGTTGTCCAGAAGGGCCACGGTTCGGGGTTCGATAAATCTCAGCCTACCCTCCAGACGGCTGAGGGCTTTGAGCACCTCGCGGCCAGCTCGGCTGACGAAGAGCAGCCAGACGACGAGCGCCAGGGTCTTGATCAACCGCAAGAGCAGCTTCTCGTAGGTCGGGTCTAGAGCGAGGCGAGTAGTGGCCAACCAGAGTCCGACCAGCACCAGGCTGATGAACAACGGTCGGTGGAGGAGGGCGATCAAGCGGTCGTCGAGATTGGTGTCGGTGCGTCTGGCCCACAGCTTGACGACCCGCGTAATGAGTAGATCAGCGATCTTCGCCAGGACTACAAAGGCGACGAGAATCGCCAGGGCCTGAAGACGGGGGTCGTCCCCGACCAACGCCAGGGCACGTCGTAGAAAAGACTGAATCTGCTCGCTCATTCGGGACCCCTATCCTCTTGGCGGGATGTTGCGCTTTGCCCGTCCGG
>JAOTZA010000161.1 GCA_029861655.1 Acidobacteriota bacterium
GTTTCAGGAGAACAAAGGCGTTTCGGCAGCTCGCAACCAGGGAATCCGCGAGGCGACCTGTGAGTGGATAGCACTCCTGGACTCGGACGACGAGTGGTTGCCCCACAAGCTCGAGTGCCAACTGGATGCCCTCTCGGGCGAGCCCGGCCACCTTCTGATCCATTGCGACGAGCTCTGGTACCGCAACGGAAGACGGGTGAACCCCGGGTTGAGACACAAGAAGGCCGGCGGGCGCATCTTCCGGAATTGTCTTCCCCTGTGTGCGATTTCGCCATCTGCCGCGATGATCCATCGCTCGGTTTTCGGCGAGATCGGGTTCTTTGACGATTCCTTGGAGGCGTGCGAGGACTACGACTTTTGGCTCCGTTTCTGCGCCCGGTTCCCGGTGCTCTATGTCGACGAACCGCTGGTGGTCAAGCACGGTGGTCGCGAAGATCAGCTCTCGGCCTCGGTTTGGGGCCTCGACCGTTTCCGGATCCGGGCACTCGAGAAGATCCTTGACGACGACGTGCTAACCGGTGCGGATCGCCACGCCGCGGAGGACATGCTGATCGAGAAGATCGACGTCTATACGGTCGGTGCGGAGAAACGCGGCCGGCGCCAGGAGGTCGAGCGGCTCTTGTCCTTGCGTGAGCGTCATTTGACCACCTCATGACGTCGGTCCGCGCCCGCGTCGTCGTCGCGCTGTGGTCGGAGGCCAGACCGTTGATCGACCGTTTCGATCTACGAGCAGTGGACTCCGAGGGTCCGTTTCGACGCTTCAGCGGCGACGCGGTGACACTGGTCGTGTCGGGTGTAGGAAGGGCCGCCGCCGCGGCGGCCGCCGGCTATCTCTTTGCTTGCGAACGACGTGTGCGTGAGCGGCCGTGGATCAACGTCGGTATCGGCGGTCACAGATCGCTGGTGTCGGGGGAGGCGATTCTGGCGGATCGAGTGATCGAGCATGGCAGCGGACGGGTCTGGTACCCGCCGTTGGTCTTCGAGCCTCCAATCCGCACCTCGACCGTCTGCACCGTCGACGAGG
Organism: Acidobacteriota bacterium; assembly: GCA_029861655.1. Lineage (GTDB taxonomy): Bacteria > Acidobacteriota > Thermoanaerobaculia > Multivoradales > JAHEKO01 > JAOTZA01. The sequence goes on from JAOTZA010000161.1 coordinate 1,025, forward strand.
TGGAGAGAGAGTACGCCGACGATGCGGTCTACGAGATGGAAGCGGCGGGGTTCTACCCTACGACGGCGCGTTTCTCGACCGCCGAGCTCGTGCAGGTGGTCAAGATCGTCTCCGATGGTCCGAAGGCCTCACCCGATGGGTTGACGGCGAAGCACGTGAGCAAATTGATGAGTAGCCGGCTAGACGACATCGTCGCAGTGATCGGGCGGACCCGTGAGGTGGCTGGAGAGCTCGAATTGACACAGCCCCGTGTGGCGACTGCGCCGTGGCTGGAACGCTGGCACTTCACCGTCACCCAGAAACGGCGTCTGCGCCGTCTTCTGGCTCGACTTCGCGTTGTCGACCCGGCGTTTCGGGATACCGATGCGGCGCTTGCTCGCGCCGCCGAGCTTCCCGACGCCACGGCGGTGCTGGCTCGGTTGCAGGAGGATCTGGAGTCATGAGCCCCTCCATCCAGCGGGTTTACGTGGAGGAGGCGGTGAGCGAGCACCCTCGCGCTCTGGCCGTGCTCGAGCGTTTCCCCAAGGCTGAACAGATTTCTTGTGGCCGCTATGGCGAGGTCTTCAACCGCAAAGCGCAGAATTTCCGCCTGCAGAAGCAGAGACCGGCGCTCATTCTGGCCGAGAAGTTCGACCGCCTCTGCCTGCCGGCTCCCAAGGGCTACGGCATCGGCAGCGGACGCAACTTCTATTTTTCCCACATGCTCAACTGCATCTACGATTGCCGCTACTGTTTTCTCCAGGGAATGTACCTCTCCGCGAACTATGTTCTTTTTGTCAACTACGAGGATTTCTTCGACTCGATCGAGCGCACGATCGAGGAGTTCGCGCAAGAGGAATGCTACTTTTTCTCCGGCTATGACTGCGACAGCCTGGCGCTCGATTCGGTAACCGGTTTTGTCGAGGAGTTCGTCCCCTTCTTTTTCCGTCACCCGCGCGCCTGGCTCGAGGTGCGCACCAAGAGCACGCGGATCGAAGCGCTTCAGGCTCTCGAGGCGATCCCGAATTGCGTCGTGGCCTTCAGCTTCACACCGGCGGAGGCCCACGCCGACCTCGAAGCCGGTGTTCCTCCCATCGAACGGCGACTCGAAGCGATGGTCAAGCTCGCCGAGTGCGGTTGGTGGTTGGGTCTGCGCTTCGACCCCCTGCTCTACGGCGACGACTTCGAGAAGCGGTACAAGAGTCTCTTTGAAACGGTTTTCTCGCGCCTGCCGGTCGAGAGCCTTCACTCGGTGAGCTATGGTCCTTTTCGGCTGCCGCGGGATTTCTACGAGCGCATGTACCGGCTCTATCCGGACGAGCCGCTGCTTGCGGGTCCGCTCGACACCCAAGGGCGAACCGTCAGTTACGGCCGCGAGCGCGAGATGGAGCTCCTCGAGTTTTGCCACCAGGAACTGGGCCGCTACGTTCCGGAAGAGATCTTCTTCCCGTGCCGTGTCCCGGAGTAGGAGCGCAGCGGCTCGACCGAAGCCTCCTCAGGGGATGGCACGAGCTACTCGGGGCGTCGGAGCCCGATCGCCATAGCCGGTGAGCTCGACATAGCCGCGAAACGTTTTCGCTTCTTCGCCGGAGGTCCCCAAGGCGCCACTGACCGCTCCCTCCCAGTAGGTAATGGCGCCCGCGTGCTCCTGTTGCGCCACCGTCGGTTCGAACTCGAGCACGAGATCGCGCGAATTGATGGTCAGCCGCCAGCGCGAGGGGTAGGAGATCGCCGTCTCTTTGCTCGTCCAGGTGCTGAGCGGCGTGAGCGTCGCGTCGCCCGGTGCAAGGGGCTCGTGACTCCCGTCGGGCTCGATCCACGTGCCGGTGGTTCCGCTCACTTCGTCGATTTCGCCGTCGGCGTTGCGGAGCTCGAAATACATCAGCTCGCTCCGATCGGGAAACTGCAGCGACACCCAGTTCCAGCCCACCAGACCCTCTTCGAGAACACTGGTCGACCACTCGTGGTCCATCCAGGAGAGTCCATCGACGGCGAACGTCCGGCCTCCAACGTTCAAAGTCCCCTCGCTTTGGAGTCTCGTGAACGAGTAGTAGTAGGAGGCGTTCCCCGGTTGCGAGCCCTTGCGGCTCAGGCCGCGTTCGCCGTGGAGAACCTCGGGCTTGACTGGCACGAGAGTCAGGTCCAAGGCGATGTCTTCCTCTGTCAGGCGAAGCCTTAGCGGTGGCAGTCGAGCGTTGGGATGTGTTTGGACCACCAGTTCGGAGACGACCGGCAGCTGCGAGACCTCCCAGTCCTCCAGCCAGATGCGCAGGGGGTCGGCGACGGCACCCGCTATCCCGGCTGCACCGCGACCAAAGCGCTCGAACGAGCGGAAGCTCTTCGCCGAGCTGTCGGTCAGCGCGAAATGGGCCATAAAGATCTCACGGGCCGCCCAGCTGGAGGATCTCTCGGCTGCAAGCGCATCCAGGCCGTTGCGGAAGAAGGTCGCCTGAAAGCCGAAATGGCGACCGTCGAGATCCAGGAGGTTGCCGGTGAAGTACCACCATTCGGTACGGAACCGGGCGTGCGGACCGTGGTCCCGAGGGAAGTCGAACGGGCGGGGTTCGACGGCGCGCTCAAAGCCGTTCCGTTCCGAACCGCCAAGCGCTTCGGCGACGCCGAGGGTGTGGGTCGCAGGTGGACCTTCTCGCCGAGCTCGCCCGCAGCCCAAGAGAGCAAGGACGATGACCACGAGCGACAGCGGCCGCAACGCGGCCATCTGGACTTCTACCACGGGCTGTTAACGCCCACGGAGGGCCTCCGCCGGTGGAATCTTGGCCATCCGGTAAGCAGGGTAGAGCCCGGCGGTGATTGCCGCCCCGAGGGCCAGACCCATGGCTCCCAGAAGCGCCAGCGGGTCGACCTCCATAGCCATCGTCCAGCCAAACGAGCGTCGGTTGATGACTTGGATCATGACGACCGCGATCACCCAGCCGAGCGGCAAAGCCAGGATACCGGCGATAAGACCCATCAAACCGGTCTCGGAGACCACCAGAGCCCAGACCTGCCCGGGTGTGAGGCCGTTGGCGCGCAGCACACCGATTTCCCGAATCCGCTCGAGTTGGAGCGCCGTGAGCGCCGACAGGATGCCCACGGCTGCAACCAGGATCGCCAAGAAGCGCAGCACGCGGGTGACTACAAAGGTTCGATCAAAGACCTCCAGACTCAGAGCGCGAAGGACCCGGTTGGAGCGGACCAGGACGTCCATCCCGTTTGCACGGGCTGCCTCTGCCCGGATCGCCTCGGCCACCACATCGACATCTACCCTTTCGGTTTCCCTACCTTCAGAGACCAGATAGATCGACGCCGCAGTCGCGAGGGGATCGCCCCAGTTCCTCTCATAGAGACTGGCATCGACCAACACCGCGCCGCGCTCGGAGGCATAGTCGTAGTGGATGGCCGCCACCCGAAGCGGCAGGAGGCCGGTGGGAGTCTCCAGTTCGATCTGGGAGCCGACCACGAGGTCGTAGCGGTAGGCGAGGGGTTCCGAGGCCAACACGGCCTGCCCAGCATCGACAGCCTCCCACGCCTTGACCGGGTCACCTTCTTTGATGACGATCGCCTCACGGCCGCGGCGGTCCAGGTCGTAGGCGAGCAATCTCGTCGGGATATCGATTCGTCGGCCTCGCTGCTCGGTCACCAGGTTGACCTCGACGCCGCGGACCGTGTTGACCCGGTCGATGCCGTCGACCCGGGCGATCCTCGCGAGGAAGTCCTTGCCAAGACCCGGCGGCCGGACCGAGAAGCGATCCACGGGAGCGCCCTCGAGAGATACGTAGAGATCCGCTGGGAGACTCGCGGTGAGCCAGCTGTCGACGGTCGAGCGGAAGCTCCGGATCATCAGGTCGACACCGATCGAGACCGAGACGGCGACGGTCAGAGCGGCGATGGCGATCGCGGTTCGGCTCATCGACGCCGCGACTCCGCGGGCGGCGATCCGGCCCAAACCGCCGGCGAGGGCGGCGGCCGCGGGTGTCAATAGACGCACCAGTGCCAGGGTGGCAACCGGGATAAAGCATGCGAGCCCGAGAAGGAGTAGAAAAAAGCCGGTGAAGGCTACGGACAGAGGGCCGGGCCATAGGAGCAGTCCGGTGCCGGCCATCGCAAGGAAGGCACCGGTCAGTGTGATTCGGGGAAGCGCCTGGCGAACCCGGTCTTCGATCTCGGAGCGTTGGAGGCTTGCTCGCGGCGCCGCGGCGACGGCTTCGAGGGCCGGCGACAAGGCTCCCAGGATCGACGCCCCAACCCCCAGGAGGAAGCCGACCGCCAGGGTGCTCGCGGGCAACTCCACATCGCGTACCGAGACCACGAAGTAGTGGTCGTTGATGGTCTGGGTGACCTGGGCCAGGAGCCGGGCGGCCAGGACTCTGCCGGCGACAACTCCCAGTATCGTCCCCACCACTCCGATCAAGGACGCTTCGCCCAGGACGGTGAGGAGTATCTGGGCCCGGGTGACCCCCAGCGCTCGCAGGGTCCCCAACTCGTGACGTCGCTGGATCACGGCGAAGGTCATGGTGTTGTAGATCAAGAACGCGCCACACAAGATCGCCAGAAGGGACAGGGCTCTCAGGTTGAGGCGAAAGGAACGGGTCATCTCGGCGGCCTCGTCGGCGCGGGTGCTCGAAGGGCGGACGCTCGTGCTCGGAGGCAATAGCTTCCGGATGTGATCGATTTCGGCGTTCACTCCCGCGTCTTGTCCGCCGATCATGAGATCGATCCGGCTCAAGCGACCCAAGAAGTCGAGTGTCTCCTGTGCGGTCGCAATGTCGGTAACCAAGAGATTAGTTAATGAAGAGCGCGTCGAGGGGTCGTCGACTCGAAAGGTCGCAAGCACCTCCAGCTCTTCCCGGTTCGCCCCGACGCGGACCTCGAAGCGATCACCCGGAGCGAGAGAAAGAAGCCCGGCGGCCTGTTCTTCGAGCACGACGGCCCCAGGTCGGGTCAGGAAGTCGGCCAGCTCGAAGCCCGGCGACGAGGTGGCCGCAGCGTAGTCGCGAAAGACTCGATCGGTCAGTGGGTCCACCCCGAGCAGATTCAGAACTCGAGGCGGGGCGCCTGAGGCTTGCTCGAAGAGGACCCGGCCCTCCACCACCGGGGCCGAGGGGCGGACCCCGGCGGATCGCAACTCGGCAAAGAGCTGATCGGGCACGCCGCTCGAGCCGCTGGCGATCTGGTGGGTGGCCCGCCCTACCAAGGCCTCGGTGGAGAGCTCGAATGCGGCCAGCGCGCTGCCATTGGCGGCTTCGATCGACACGACCACCGCGACGCCGAGCGATACCCCGAGAAGCGCCAGTGCTGCCTGCCACGGATGACGCTGGAAATGGCGCAGGCTCAGCCTTGTGAGAGACCGATTCATCGGAGGCCGGTCGACGTCTCGTCGCCCGAAATCGGCTGTTCGAGAAGACGGCCGTTCTCGACCCGTAGGATGCGATCGGCGACACCGATCACCTCCCGGCTGTGGGTCGCCATCACGAGCGTCCTGCCTTCGCGTCGGGTCATTCGGTCGAGAAGGTCCAGCACCTCGAGCCCGGTATCGAGGTCCAGGTTCCCGGTAGGTTCGTCCGCCAGGAGCAGCTCGGGCTCGTGGATCAAAGCCCGAGCAATGGCGACTCGTTGCCGCTCGCCTCCAGAGAGTCTCTCGGGGAAGGTGCCCGCGCGGTCGGTGAGCCCGACTCGATCCAGCAGATCGCCCGCGCGCCGGCGATGGGCGTCGGTCACGGGTCCCTTGAGCTCGATCGGAAGAAGCAGGTTTTCCTCGACGGTAAGGGTCGGTAACAGGTTGAAGAACTGGAAGACGAAGCCGATTCGGTGCCGGCGGAAGAGGGTACGTTCCTTCTCGGAGAGGGCGCCGAGCGAAGTGCCGTCGATCAGGACTTCGCCCGACGACGGCAGGTCGATGCCGCTCAACAGATTGAGCAGGGTTGTCTTGCCCGAGCCGCTCTTTCCCAGCACAACCACCAGCTCACCGCGTCCGATCGCGCCATCCACGTTTTCAAGGACTACATGGTTACGCTCTCCCTCGCGGTAAGATTTACAGAGGCCACGCAGTTCGACCAGCGGGTTGTTCACGCCCGAGATTGTAGCGGCCGGCGGCTTGGCACGAATCAAGACCTCGAGCACCTACCGACAATGGAAGCGCTATCCTTTCAGGCGAGAATCCCCGACAACTTTTGTTTTGGTTGCGGTCGCGACAATCCCGATGGCCTGCAGATCCAGAGCTTCTGGAGCGGGCCGAACAAAGCGGTCTGTGTCTATGAGCCCAAGCCCTACCAGGCGGCCGGTCCCAGAGCGTACCTGAACGGCGGCATTATCGGCACCTTGATCGACTGCCATTCGATCTGCACCGCGATCGCCAACGCCTAT
>JAOTZA010000162.1 GCA_029861655.1 Acidobacteriota bacterium
AGGCCGCGGATCGTATTCCGTTAGCAGCCTCGTTAAGAGCCCGCTTACGCGGCGCACGTGGTTCCCTCAACATTCAGTCTTTCAGGCCCCCAGCGGCCAGTATTCCATTTCAATTGTGCTACCATCCCGCCGAGAAAAATTGTAGGAGGAAGAATTCTTGACGCAAACCAAAGAGGCGAGGGCAGAGACGATCCAGGCCTTCCGCCAGCACGACGCAGACACCGGCTCTCCTGAGGTCCAGGTCGCTCTGCTCACAAAACGTATCCAGGAACTCACCGAGCACTTCAAGACCCACGCCAAGGACCACCACAGCCGCCGCGGCCTGCTGCGGTTGGTGGGTCAACGGCGTCGGCTGCTCGACTACGTCAGAGGGCGGGACTTCGAGAAGTACCGTTCATTGATCGAGCGGCTCGGCATCCGGAAATAGCTACGCATTCAATCCTCAGGCCGCAAAGTCGACGCACCGGGTAACACGGAGCGCCCGCCTGAGAACCCCATACGCGCCACCCGAGTCGGTGCGCGCGAATAAGAACCGGATAGCGCGAGGCCGCTCAATGGCCCGCTCCGGAAGGAAGGTAGAAGGAAGTAGGAGATGGAAATCAAAAGAAGCATAGAAGTGGGCTCGACGACGATGAGCCTGGAGAGCGGCAAGATCGCAAAGCAGGCCGATGGCTCTTGCATCGTGCGGGTAGGCGACACGGTCGTCCTGGTCACAGCCTGCCGAGCCGTCACCGGCCAGCCGCGCTCCTTTCTGCCGCTGACGGTCGACTATCGCGAAAACACCTATGCCGGCGGACGAATCCCCGGCGGCTTTTTCAAGCGTGAGGGGCGCCCCTCCGAAAAGGAAATCATCACCTGCCGGTTGATCGACCGGCCGCTCAGGCCGCTTTTCCCGGAAGGCTACTTCGACGAGACTCAGATCGTTTGCTCGGTCCTCTCCGCCGATGGTGAGAACGACCCGGACATCCTGGCCATCAACGGGGCATCGGCCGCATTGGCGCTGTCAGACATCCCGTTCTTCAACCAACTCGCCGCCGTTCGCGTTGGCCTCGTAGACGGTGAGATCGTCTTTAACCCCGACAACCACATGCGCGATGTCTCCGACCTCGACCTCATCGTGGCCGGCACCGAGGAGGCCGTCGCGATGGTCGAGGCCGCGGCCAATCAGCTCTCCGAGGAAAAGGTCCTCGAGTGCATTTTCCGCGCTCACGAGGAGATCAAGAAGATCATCGCCGTGCAGCGCGAGATGGCCGCCGAGAAGGGCGTCGTGAAACAGGAATGGGTCACGCCCGAGCCCTACAGCCAGGAGCTGCTCCAACAGGTCAAAGGCGATCTCTATGACAAGCTCAACGGCGCTCTCCACACCGCCGGCAAATTCGAGCGCAAAGACGCCGTTGGCGCGGTCGTCAAGCCCTACATCGAAGAGCAGACCACCGACCCCGATAACGCCGACGAACTTGCTGGCCAGATCAAGAAAATCGTTTCGACGCTGGAAGACGAGCTCCTGCGCAGAGCGGTGCTCGAAAACGGCCGTCGGTTCGACAACCGCCGCTCCGACGAGATCCGCGACATCACGGTCGAGGTCGGTATCTTGCCCCGCACCCACGGATCGGCGCTCTTTACCCGCGGCGAAACCCAGGCGCTCGTATCATCGACGCTCGGTACGCGGCGCGATGCCCAGATCATCGAGGAATATGAGGGCGAGTCGCTTCAGAAGTTCCTCCTCCACTACAACTTTCCACCCTACTCGGTAGGTGAAGTCAAGTTCCTGCGCGGACCCAGCCGTCGCGAGATCGGCCACGGTGTCCTGGCGCGGCGCGCCCTCACCCCGGTTCTGCCCCACGAGGACGACTTCGCGTACACGATTCGGGTGGTCTCGGACATCATGGAGTCCAACGGCTCCTCCTCGATGGCGACCGTCTGCGGTGGCTCGCTGGCTCTTTTTGACGCCGGTGTGCCGATGATCGCACCGGTTGCCGGTGTGGCCATGGGTCTCGTCAAGTCGGGCGACAACTTCGTCGTCCTCTCCGACATCGCCGGTCAGGAAGACCATTACGGCGACATGGACTTCAAGGTCGCGGGCACCCGCGACGGCATCACCGCGCTGCAGATGGACATCAAGATCACCGGCGTGACCCGCGAGATCATGCAGGCTGCACTAGCTCAGGCTCTCGCCGGCCGGCTCCACATCCTCGGGATCATGGACGAGGCGGTGGCCAAACCGCGGGAGGAGCTCTCGCAGTACGCGCCGCGCCTCTACACCATCCAGATCTCGAAGGATCGCATCCGCGACATCATCGGTCCGGGTGGCAAGACCATCCGCTCGATCACCGAGGAGACCGGTTGCGACATCGAGGTCGAGAACGACGGCACCGTGATCATCGCGGCGCCCGACGGCATCGCCGCCGGCAAGGCCCGCGAGATGATCGAGCGTCTGACCGAGAGCCCCGAGATCGGCAAGGTCTATTCGGGGATCGTTCGCCGGGTCGAGGGCTACGGCTGCTTTGTCGAGATCCTTCCCGGGACCGATGGTCTGGTCCACATCAGCGAACTCGCCCCCTATCGGGTGCGCGAGACCTCGGACATCGTCAGCGAAGGCGACGAGATCCAGGTCAAGGTCATCAACATCGACGAACAGAACAAAGTACGTCTGTCGCGCAAGGCTGTCATCATGGAAGCGCCCGACTACGACCCGGCCGACTACGAAGGCATGGGCGCCCCCGAGGGCGATCGCGACTCGCGGCCACCGCGGCGCGACAACCGTGGAGGCCGGGGTGGACGCGGCCGAGACGACCGGGGCGGACGCGGTCCGCGTCGCGGCGGTAGCGGTGGTGGTGGACGGCCGCCCCGCGGACGTTGATCTCAGGCCGGGTGCGGTAGTCTCAACAGTCCGTAGTCGAAGTCCACAGATGGTTGCGCGAAAGGGTCTTATGATACGTCTGGACTTCGCCTACGGCTGCTAGCATGACCGAGATCGAATCTGCAACAGGGAACGCCGGGGAAGGAGCCGCCGCGGTGAAACTCACCGCGCTGGCGGCCTACCTCGATTCAATGCTAGAGACAGATCGCGGTGGCGACGCCTGCCCCAACGGGCTCCAGGTCGAGGGACGCGACACGGTGAGCAAGGTCGCAACCGGGGTCTCGGCATGTCTCGAGCTTTTCGAGCGGGCCGAGAGAGCCGAAGCCGACGCCGTCCTCGTCCACCACGGGATCTTCTGGAAGGGAGCCGACCCGACGCTGACCGGGGTCCAGTATCGCCGTGTCAAGAGCCTGCTCGACTCAGGGCTGAGCCTGCTCGCCTACCATCTGCCGCTCGATCGGCACCCCGAACTGGGAAACAACGCCTTGGCGGCGCGCGCCCTCGGGCTCGACGACCTCGCGCCTTTCGGCTTCTTCGAAGGTGAGGCCATCGGATTTCGCGGCCGTTATAGCGAGCCCATAGCCGCTACCGAGTTCTTCGATAGGTGCCGAATAGTTTTCGACCAGGAACCCATGGTCCTCGACTCGGGTCCGCGGCGAGTCGAAACAGCGGGAATCGTCTCGGGCGGCGCCCAGCGGGCGCTGGGCGAAGCCATCGATCTAGGGCTCGATGCCTTTATCACCGGCGAGATCTCCGAATGGGTCCAGAACCTGGCCCGCGAGTCGGAAACTCACTACGTAGCAGCCGGCCACTACGCCACCGAGCGTCTGGGCATTCGCGCCCTCGGCGTGCACATCGCCGAGCACTTCGGGATCGAGACCGAGTTTATCGACGTGCCGAACCCCGTCTAGACATCGTTCTGCGCTTCGCGGAAAGCGTCCTTTTTGGCGGTGGCTAGACCGGCTCACTGCCGCCGCAGACCCGCGTGCGCCTGAATCCGGTCACTCCCGAGGGTCAGCAACGCCTCGAAGTCGTCCGGCAGAACCGGTCGGCTGAAGTAGAAGCCCTGAACCTGTTCGCAACCTTCGTCGATCAATCGCTGTAGAAGATCGACGGGCTCTACGCCCTCGGCGATCACCTGCAGGTCGAGCTTTTCGGCAAGCTCGATCACCGCGGCGACGATGGTCGCATTCCTGGCGTTGGTCCCCATGTCGTGTACAAATGACTGGTCGATCTTGACCTTGTTGAGCGGGTAGCGCCGGAGATAGTCGAGTGATGCGTAGCCCTTGCCGAAGTCATCGAGCGAGATACTGACGCCAAGCTTGCTCAGGGTCTGAAGCGTCTCCTCCACACACTTCTTACCCTCCAGGAGCACTCGCTCGGTGAGCTCCAGCTCGAGGTACCGCGGCTCGAGGTGTGTCTCGGCCAGAACGCGCTTGACCTTGTCCACAAAACCCGGATCGTGAAGCTGGATCGCAGAGATGTTGATCGACACCGGGAGCGCTGGCAAACCTCGATCCTGCCAAGCTCTCGCCTGCTCGCAGGCTGTTCGCAGGACCCACAGACCTATCTCGTCGATCAGCCCGGAGCTCTCGGCAATGGGCACGAACTCGGCCGGCCCCACCATTCCGAGCTCGGGGTTCCGCCATCTGACCAGCGCCTCGACACCCGCGACTCGTCGGTCTCCGAGAGACACCTGAGGTTGATATTCGAGAAAGAGCTCATCGCGCTCGACAGCGCGACGGAGGTTCTGGGCCAACCGCATGCGGCGCTTGATCTCTCGGTCCATATCGTCCTCGAAGAACCGGTAGGTATTGCGCCCAGCGTCTTTTGCCCGGTAGAGGGCGAGGTCGGCTTGCTTTAGCAGCTCGGACCCGGAGGCCGTGTGCTGGTCGCCGACCGCAACTCCAAGACTGGCACTGACAAAGATCTCCTGCGACTCGATGTAGACCGTGTCGGCAAAGGTCTGCAAGAGCCTCTCGGCGAGCTGCCCGGCATTCTCTCTGCTAGCGATGTCCGGTTGCACGACCGCGAACTCATCGCCCCCAAGGCGGCAGATCATGTCGGCAGTGCGCAACGTCGCCGCCAGGCGCCGGCCCACTTCCACCAGCAGCTCGTCCCCCGCGCTGTGACCAAAGGTATCGTTGATCTCCTTGAAATTGTCGATGTCGATGCATAACACGGCTACCCGGGAGTCGAGACGCTTGCCCCGCGTAAGCTCGATATCGATTCGGCGGTCGAAGGCGTAACGGTTCGGCAAGTCAGTCAGGCAATCGTGCAGAGCCATGTGGGAGATGAGCTGCTCCGACTCCAGACGGGAGGTGATGTCCTCGTGAATCGCGACAAAATTGGTGATGCTGCCGTCATCGTCTCGGATCGGCGTGATGGTCTGCTCTGCCGTATATAGTTCGCCGGTCTTTCTTCGGTTGGTGACCCTGCCCTGCCACACCTTCCCCTCGAGGACTCTGCCCCACAGGTCGTCGTAGAACTTGTCGTCCTGCTCACCCGACTTGAGGATCCTGGGGCTCCTACCAATCACCTCCTCCACCCGGTAGCCCGTAAGCTCCTCGAAGGCCGGGTTGGCCCACTCGAGCATCCCCGTCTCGTCGGTGATGAAGATTGCGTTCGCGGCCGATTCGATGGCGGCCCGCTGCAACTTCACCGTCTTCTGCAACTTCCGATCTTTCTCCCTGGACATTCCGGCCCTCCCTCAACCGACCCGGTTTTAGATGGATCGGCGCGGAAGTGACGATGGTAAAAGGAGAATGCGCCAGTGTCTGTGGCATTCGTTACAGTAATAACTGTTCACCGAAGAACTGTAGCAACTCTCCGAGAGGAGCCGCTTCGGCGGTGGACAGAGAATCCCGGAAAGCAAGCCCGGGCCCGCGGACAGGGCTCTCTGTCAGCCGATTCGGCCCAGTCGCTGGTCCTGCGGTCCCTCGACACTCTGGATCTCGATGCCGTGATCGGTGAGATACGCGACACCGTTCTCTCCAGCATAGCCACCCCCGACGACGATCACTTTGATGATCCCAGCGTGGTGGATGAGCTTGGCGCAGCCCATACAAGGCTCCCCCGTCACCAGAATCCACCCGCCCTTTGTGGCCACCCCCGAGGCCGCACAGTTGCAGACCACGTTCATCTCAGCGTGATGACAGCCGATCTCCATCCGCTGGCCCGACGGAATCTCCATCTCGTCACGCAGGCAGATATCCCCGCCACAGAGCTCGCCACCGCCCCGAGGACCTCCGTTGTAGCCGTCCATCAGGACGACGTTGCGCTCCGGATCGAGCAGCAGGGCCGCGAACTTGCGCCGCGGGCAGTTCGACGCTTTGGCGAGTGCCAGACACTGCTCGATCCGGATGCGGATGTGCTTTTCCTTCATGTCGTGATTCTACCGGGCTGGTGCCGCTTGTGGAGCTGTCTCACCCTGGTAGATTGTTGAATGTGGTCGTCGTTGCAACGATTCTCTGTGGGTTGATTTTCGCGTTTCCAAGCCTCGGGCAGGAGGAGCTCGAAATCTTCGAGGAACGTCTCGAGATCACCGAGGTTCTCCTCGACGTGATCGTTACCGACCGGCGAGGGAACCCGGTCGCGGGCCTCGGCCCGAGTGACTTCCTCCTCGAAGAGAACGACAATGAAATGGAGCTCACCGGAGCGGATTTCTACACTACCCGCTACGACAATCGGTCCATCACAGACGACCAGTCGGCCAGCCCGGCCAGCCGGTACTTCATCTTCTTTTTTCACGACGCTCGCTCGACCGCCAACCGCTTCAATCGGCTGATGCAGCAGCAAACCGCCGCGGCGCGGAACAGTCGAAGTTGGATCGAACAGGAGATGCAGCCTTCCGACTGGGTCGCGATCACCGGTTACAGAGGGCGCTTGAAAGTCTTTCAGGACTTCACCCAGGACCGCGAAGTGCTCGCCCGGGCCATCAGCGAGGCGGAGCGAGGCCGCGACCCGGAGAAGAGCCGCTGGACCAGAGAACCGGCTGGCGCCGGAGCGCCGTCGCTGCTGCGCGAGCTCCCACCCGGCCAAGACACCCGTCGCAAGACTCGCAACATCCACTCGAGTCTCCGTTGGGTAGCCGAGGCCGCCGGGAGAATCGTGGGACGAAAGACCCTGCTCTACTTCGGAATCGGTTTTGGCGACCTTGACGGGCCCGGCCTCTCCGCTCTCCCGGACCGCCGCTACTACCCTGAGATGGAGCGTGCCCTCAACGACAACAATGTGGCGGTCTACGCGATCGACCTGACAGCCCAGGGCACGCGGCACGCCCAGAGCTCGTTTCTCAACACCCTGGCTCTCGACACCGGCGGCATCTACTACCGGAACTTCATCTCCTTTGCGACCCCGAT
>JAOTZA010000163.1 GCA_029861655.1 Acidobacteriota bacterium
CGCGGCAGGGTCTTACGAGATGAATCCGAGGAGCGAGGAGGAGTCGATGCGGTGTCATCGTCGACGACGAGCGACACAAGGAGTCGCTCGTAACCCCCTGCTGCCCTACGGGTTGTGGCGGCTCGAGGCCGTCTGCGGCGTTGCCGCTCCTCGACAATGCTCCGGCATTGCCTGTGTCGCGGTGCCTTGCATCCGACCTCGAGGCGCTCACAACGACGCCGTGAGGACTTCTACCACGGGCTGCTAGACATGAAACGGACGATCGTCGGCACGGCCGGCCACATCGACCACGGCAAGACTCGCCTGATCGAAGCCCTGACCGGCATCGATTGCGATCGCTGGGCCGAGGAGAAGACCCGCGGCATCACGATCGACCTGGGCTTCGCACATCTCGAGCGTGAGGACATCCAGGTGGGCTTCGTCGATGTCCCCGGCCACGAACGGTTCCTGCACAACGCGCTCGCCGGTCTGGGTGGAATTCGCGTCATGCTCCTGGTGGTGGCTGCGGACGAGGGCGTAAAGCCCCAGACCCGAGAGCACCTCGCCATCTGTTCACTCCTGAACATCCCAGCGGCGGTGGTGGCACTTACAAAATGTGATCTGGTGACATCGGATCTGCTCGAACTGGCTCAACTCGAAATCCTCGAACTACTCGCGCCGACGCCGTTCGCAGAAGCGTCGATTCTGCCGGTATCGAGCGTCACCGGTGAGGGGATCGAGGATCTGGAGAGCGAGCTCCTGGAGCTGGCACGGTGTTACGCCGTGGTACCGCGGCAGGGAGAGGCCACGCGCTTGCCGGTGGACCGGGTGTTTCTTCTCAAGGGGCTCGGCCTCGTCGTCACGGGTACGCTCGCGTCCGGGGAACTGGCGCCCGGCGATGTGCTCGAAAAAAGCGGCAGCGGCAAGAAAGCGCGGGTACGCAGCATTCAGATCCACGGACAGAGCCGAGAAACGGCCAACGCAGGAGAGCGGACCGCTCTTCAACTCACCGGCATGGATCACCAGGAGATCGAGAGGGGCGATCAACTGACGGCACCCGATGCGTTCCGGCCGGCCCGGCGACTGCTGGCTCGCTTCACGCTCCTGAGCGACGCCCCGCGGGCTATCAAGGGCTCGACCGCGGTACGAGTGCATCTACTGTCGAGCAACGTGGGCGGGCGACTTCGACCTCTCGAACCGGCGTCTCTCCAACCCGGGGAGACCGGTTTGGTCGAGATCCGCTGTTCGACGGCGATCACAGTAGTCCCGGGAGACCACCTGATCGTGAGACGTCCTTCACCGCCGGCGACAATGGGTGGTGGCCAAATCCTGGATACCAGCTGGCGGCCACGGCGTGGCAAGAAGCTGGGGAAAGCGCTGGCCGCACTCAACGGGGAGCGCTCGCAAATCCTCTTTCACTGGATCGTCGGTGAAGGAGAAAGAGGTGCCTCGACGCGCGACCTCGCCCAGAGACTAGGGGTCCGAGACGAGGTGATCGAACCCGAGCTCGAAGCACTGGCAAAAAAGCAGAAGCTCTTGTCGGTCCCCCCAGGAACCGGTCACGGTCAGCGCTGGCTGGATCCTGAGGCTTACCGACGTGTGAGCCGCAGAGCCCAGCGAGAGCTCACTTCCTATTTCCGCAAGGAGAGGCTTGCCGAGGGGATGCCCAAGGCCGAGGCGCTGGAGCGAATCCTCCCGGGTGGCGGCGCCGAACTCGCCGATGTCTATCTCGATTGGTTGACCAAACAAAGGGTGCTGACGGTCGACGGGGGCAGCGTCAACCTGCCCGGCCGGCAGGCGGAGCTGTCAAGCGAGGAATCGGGGCTCGCCAGGAGCCTGCTCACAGCTTTCGAGACGGCAGCCCTCGAGCCCCCCGCTCCATCGCATCTGAGCGACTTGGTGGGCGGAAAGCCCCAGACGATCGACGGTGTTCTCGAATACCTCATCCGCAGAGGGAAGCTCTTGCGTCTTCCGGGCGGCCTGGTGATCGCCGCCTCGGCGGTCGATGAAGTGGCCGGCGACCTCCGGAAAAGCCATTGGACCGACTTCTCGGTTGGCGACTTCAAAGAGCGCTTCGGGCTGACGCGAAAATGGGCAATCCCACTCCTCGAGCACCTCGACTCGACCGGTACGACCCGCAGGGTGGAAAACCGGCGACAAATCGTGCGATAGGACCCACCGAGACGGGACCATTTTGCATTACCAACGTGATACCATGACACAATATAAAGGTCATAATTTGTACCCGGATTTAAAGGGAGGAATTGGATCGATGAGAATCAACAAGAACAAGTGGGGAGCCGCCAAATCGACCTCGATGGCGATTCTGCTTCTGCTCGTCGCCCTCGGTTTTGGGACATCGCCGGTGGCGGCCGAATGTGCCGACGATGGAAGCGGTTGCTGGAAGTTCCGGATTCTCGCCGGTGTCTCCGACACCGACGAGGAAACCCGGCAGCTGACCCCGCTGGGGAATGGTCAGTTCGAGTCGTCCAAACTCAAGATCGGGCAGGGCACGGCCCTGGGCCTGGGTGTCGAGCGCCAATTCAATCGCCGGGTCGGGATCGGCTTCGGGGCGACCCAGCACCAGCTCGACGCACTCTGCGTGTACGACACGGCTGACGTCTGGCTGATGGAGGACGACGACCTCGAAGCTCTCAGCCTGACGGCGGGACCGGTCTTCCACCTGACACCCAACAGCAAAGCGGACGTCTTTCTCCGGCCTCACTTGGCCTTCGTGACCCTGGACGACGTCGGGATCGAAAGCCTCGGACCGGCCGCGGAAACCCAGTTCGACGACGACTTCACTTTCGGTATCGATCTCGGTGTGGACATCCCGGTGGGAGCCAAGTGGGCCTTCACTCTCGGGGCGTCACTCCTGGACCTGGACGCGACCCCCACCTCGGGAATCCACGGCGGGGGAAACCTCGACTTGAGTCCCGTCAGCCTGCTTGCCGGGCTCGCGTTCTCGCCGGCAGGCATTGGCAAGGGCGGCGCTGCCGAACCGATGGAGATGGCACCACCGCCACCACCGCCACCACCACCGCCACCACCGCCGCCGCCACCACCACCACCGCCACCACCGCCACCGCCGGTGGAGAGGGAAGCGCCCAAACCGGAGCGGCGCGAATCCTGTAGCTTTACTTCCGGTAGCTCGAGGGTAGACAACATCTGCAAAGCCAAGCTGGACGAAATCGGTCAAAGCATGGTGAACGACCCCAGCCTGGTTGCCTACGTCACCGGACACTCAGACAACATCGGATCCGACGCGGCCAACGACCGGAGAAGTCAGATGCGGGCGGAAACGGTCAAGAAGTACCTCGCGGATCGTTACAACATCGACCCTGCCCGGATCACGACCTCGGGTGCGGGCTCGAGCAACCCAATCGCCTCGAATGACACGGCGGACGGTCGTCGACGAAATCGCCGGGCCGAGATCCTCGTCACGCATCCCTAGCAGATATCGGTCAAAACACTTCGCGCCGGTCGGCAATCCGTCCGACCGGCGTTTTTTTTGACCACCGGCAACACATGGATCAGGTGGCGCGTGGAAATCGCAACCGTCTAATTCAGCTTCTGTGACCAGCGGCCTCCATCGCGCTAGCGGCAACCCCCGAGTGGGCCTCACTCTGGCGCTGAGTACGGCCCTTCTGTGGGGCTTTCTCGCCATCGCACTGAAGCTGCTGCTCGGCGGGATGGACGCCTTTACCATCACCTGGTACCGCATGACGTCGGCCGCTCTGCTGCTGGGCGGTTATCAACTGTACCGGCGACGGCTTCCAAGCCTTGGCGGGATCGGCCTGTCGGGCTGGGGGCTTCTGCTGGTCGCCCTGCTGGGTCTGGTTGGAAACTACGTCCTCTTTGTCCTCGCCCTCGACTATGTGCCGCCGGCGACCGCCCAGCTGGTGATCCAGCTGGCGCCGATTCTCTTTCTGCTCGGCAGTCTGGCGATCTTTCGCGAGTCCTTCAGCGGCCGTCAATGGGTCGGGCTGGTCATCCTGATCGGCGGCCTTCTTCTCTTCTTCAACGAACGCCTTGTCGAGCTCATGCGCCTCACCGGCCGGGAGGCCGCCGGGGTGATGCTGGTCGTCGTAGCGGCGATCGTATGGGCTGCCTACGCGCTGGCGCAAAAGCAACTGTTGGTCCGCCTGTCCTCGGTGAACATCCTGCTGCTGATCTACATCGGCGCGGCTATTTTGCTGGCGCCGTTCGCGCGCCCGAGCTCGGTCCTCGCCTTGACCCGGTTCCAGACCGCCCTGCTCGTCTTCGGAATCGTCAACACGCTGGCCGCCTACGGTTGCTTCGCCGAAGCGCTCGTGCATTGGGAGGCGTCGCGGGTGAGCGCGGTCATCGCCCTGACGCCTCTGATCACCATCGCGGCGGTCTACGTCATCCTCGCGGTTCGCCCGGAGACCGATATCGGAGAGCGTCTGGGGACACTGGGGCTAGCCGGGGCGGCGCTGATCGTCGCCGGATCGGTGATGACGGCTCTCGGCAAGGCCGCGACCAAAGCCGAGCCGATGGTTCTCGAGTAGAGGGGCCTGCCTGGCTGCCCGGCCGGCTTGCGGCGGCCCTGTAGAACGCGCGGCTGGAAACGGCGCTCGCTACCCAGCCTTGGACGAGTTTGCTCGCGCCTCGTTGTTCGCCCGCGCGGACCCTGCAGGCCCCCCCACCGGATTCGAGTGCTCACGGGCTCACAGCGTTCCTGCCGGCGCGTTCACGGGGCCGCGATGATCGCCGGCCGGTGGAGCGAGGCCTAGGGACAAGCGTCAGTGAGATCTGACCAACCTCCCCTCGGTCCTCTTCCTGGGGATGGCCACCGGCGGCGCGCAGCCGCAGGCTCTACCAGGGGCGTCTGACCGAGCGCATGAGACAGCATTAGGAGTTCGAACCGATCCGGCGCGAGGGAAGCCGAGGTGCGAGCCTCTGCGCCCCAGTCGGCGTCTCCGCAGGGCTCGGTGCGCGGCTCACCTCACTTCGCTGCGAGGCTTATGCGATCCAGCGGGCTCTCCGACCGCGCACCGAGCCCTTTGGGTTGCTGCGAACTAGATCGTCGGACCGGCGTGTACTGCAGCCCGGCCGTCGGCTCGAGCCGACAGTCCATCCGAGCTCAACTCTTGGCTTCGTACCAGCTCTTTCCCGAACCGACGTCGATGGCCAGCGGCACTTCGAGCTTCTCCACCTCGGACATCTCGGTTACCACAAGCTCGCCGACCGCATCGACCTGATCGGTCGGACACTCGATCACCAACTCATCGTGGACTGTCAGAAGAAGCGCCGATTCCGGATGCTCTTTGCGCAATCGGTGGTGGACCGCGATCATCGCCATCTTGAGCAGATCCGCCGCTGTGCCCTGAATCCTCGCGTTGATCGCCATCCGCTTGGCGTTCTCTCGTAGGTTGTAGTTACGGCTCTGGATGTCGGGCAGCCAACGCAGCCGGCCGTAGAGAGTCGCCACCTTCCCTTCGCGGGTCACGCTCTCGATGGTCTCGTCCATATAGCGTTTGACCCCGGCGTAGCGGTCGAGATACGCGCTGATGAACTTCTCGGCTTCGGCTTTGGAGATTTTGAGGTTCTGTGCCAATCCGAAGGCACTCATCCCGTACATAATCCCGAAGTTGATCACCTTGGCGGCGCGGCGTTGCTCGCCCGTGACCAACTCCTCGGCCACTCCCAGAACCGCCGCGGCGGTCGACGCATGGATGTCCTTGCCGGCTCGAAACGCCTCGATCAGCTCGGGCTCCTCGGCGATATGCGCCAGGACCCTCAGCTCGATCTGGTTGTAGTCGGCCACCAGCAGGCGGCGCCCGCGCGGCGCTACAAAGGCCTTGCGGATCTCCTGACCGCGCTCGGTTCGAACCGGGATGTTCTGCAGATTTGGGCTTGCCGACGACAGCCGGCCGGTAGCCGCGACCGCCTGATGGAAACGCGTATGCAATCGCCCATCGTCTGCGACAAGGGCTGGAAGCGCGTCGACATAGGTCGACTTGAGCTTGGCCAACTCCCGGTACGCCAGGATCTTCTCCGGCAATTCGTAGCCGCGTGTCGCCAGCTCCTCCAGTGTCGCCGAGTCGGTTGAGTAACTCTTTGTCTTGCGGGTTTTCTTGATGACCGGATACCCCAGCCTCTCGAACATGATCTCGCCCAGCTGTCGCGGTGACTGAATATTGAAGGGATCGCCGGCGATCTTGTAGACCTCCTCCTCGAGTGCGGCCAACTCCCCGCCGAGCTGCTGGGACAGCTCGCTCAGGAAATCGACATCGAGAGAGATGCCCTTCTCCTCCATCGCTACCAGCACCGGCACCAGAGGCGCCTCGATCTCGCGGTAGACCGCCTCCAGCTTGTCGGCGGCAAGATCCGACCGTAACGGGCCGGCCAGCGAACGGGGAATCTCCACATGCTCGGCGGCATAGAGCAACAAGGGCTCATGCCCGGGAGGCGGCACGTGTCCTTTGTCCCAGCCAGCCTCTTTGGCGGCGACCGGTTTGACACCCAGACGCTCGAGTGCGATCGCCTCCAATGTGTGGGAGCGTGCCGCGGAGTGAAGAAGATAGGAGACCAGCATGGTGTCGAAGAGCCCGGCCTCGACGGCGATTTCGGGCGAGAGTCGCAGAACCTCCTTGAGGTCATGACCGGCGAGTTCGACATCGCTATTGGCCAGCCAGACCTCGAGGCTCGCAATCGCCGCCGCCTCGAGCCCCTTGTGTCTGAAATCACAGTACACGGCGCAACCCGACTCACCCGCTACGACAAGACCCATGGGTCCCTCACCGCTATCGTCGGACGCCCCCCCCACCACACCGACAAAGAGCTTGCCGCCAAGCCCGGAGATGCTCTTCTTCCAGGCCGTCACGGTCGTCGCCTCGATGGCCGGTTCAGTCTCAGGCCCCTTCTGGGCTCCCTTGCCGATTCCCGCCTCGACCTCTTTGAGCAGTGAGAAGAACTCGAGCTCGCGATAGATCTCTCGTAGCGCCTCGGTGTCGGGTGGCTCGAGCGCCAGGCGATCGGGCTCGAAGTCGACGGGCAGATCGGTGTGGATCGTCACCAGCTCCTTCGAGAGCTCTGCCTTGTCTCGATGGTCGGTGAGTCCTTCCCGATAGCTTTTGCGCTTGACCTCGGACGCGCGTTCGAGGAGTGTCTCGAGATCGCCAAATTCCTTGATCAAAGTGAGCGCACCCTTCTCGCCGATCCCCGGCACACCCGGAACGTTGTCAACCGAGTCGCCCTTG